>CAYNHP010000072.1:0-10158 GCA_964397235.1 uncultured Bacteroides sp.
CGACCCCGACCTTGGCAAGGTCGTGCTCTACCAACTGAGCTATTTTCGCGTTGGTCATTTTCTCAATTGCGATGCAAAGTTAGGCACTTTTTTTGGTTCTACCAAATATTTATGCCACTTTTTTTGAGAAAATTTTTGCTCGTCAGCTTAATTTGTTGAAATTCAGGGCTTACATTGTTTCCCCCGGACGCTCATAAATTGCTGACGCGAGTGTGTCGGCAGTGTGGATAACCGTCAGCAGGGGCGAGAGTTTGGTACATTCTCGATAACAACGTTCGTCGTCGCGACTCAGGTTCCATCCACCCATATGCCAGCGGATGGCGTAAATTTCGTCGTCGAGTAGGTCCAGCCCTGACTGCAGCAGCATAATTACAGATTTTTCTCCGTGGCCGACGGGGAAATTCTGGTCCTGGTAGTCGTAGGCGTCGTACTCCTCGAAGAGTCCCACTTCGTTTTTACGTTTGCGTTTGACGGGCACGTAGAAATTGGCCTTGCACACGTCGTGGAGCAGGGCGGCGATGGCTACTGAAGCCTCCGGCAGCCTCTTTTCAAGGTCCGGCCGCGCGTCGATTACGTTCTTGCGGATGGCCATTGCGGCGTCGTAGACATTCAGCGAATGGTCGACCAGGCCACCGGGATATGCTCCATGACCCTGAGAGGAAGCAGGAGCTTCAAAGAAGCCGAGGTTGTCGAGGTCTTCGAGCACGTAATCGATATTTTCGCGATTGGTCGCGTTGAGGATTTCTTCGAAGCGTTTGCGGTTATTTTTCTGATCCATAATAAATATTTGAGTCCCTAAGGCTAAACTCAAGAGTAGTAGGTAAGTATTAACGTATGATTAGGTTAGAGCACAGGGCTCAGCAGGCGAAGGAATGACTCCGCAGCCTTACGCAGGATTGGTCGCCGACGCCAGGTTTCGGGCGTGATTCGGACACAATCCTTGAGGTCGTCGCGGAAAACCTGAATCATTTTCCGGGTAAAATCTTGGCTATAGCAGAAGATGTTAGCCTCGAAGTTATATTCGAAACTGCGGAAGTCGAAGTTGGTCGAACCGATGGACACCATTTCGTCGTCCACAATGATCATCTTTGCGTGGAGCATCCCGCGCGTGTACTGGTAAATCTTTATGTTTGAGCGCAGACATTCCTTGAAATAGGATGCCGATGCGAAAGTGAGCATACGGGAGTCACTTGCCAGGGGTACCATGATGCGGACGTCCACGCGTGCCAGTGCTGCTGTCTGGAGTGCGTTGAGCAGCCCTTCCGTCGGCAGGAAGTAGGGCGTCTGGATGTATACCCGCTTGGTGGCGTTCAGGATAGCTTTCAGGAAGGCCATTTCGACGGCGTGCCACTGGGACGTTGGTCCGTTGGTCAGCACCTGTGCCCCAACACCGAGTATTGCTTCCGGTCGCGCAAGCTTCTGATGCTCAGTGTGGTTACTACCCATTTCTATAAGCACTCCGGTGGTGAAGTTCCAGTCCACGGCGAAGGAATAGTTCAGCGCGTCCACCACCGGACCGGTGATACGCAGGTGGGTGTCGCGCCATATGTCGAATTTGCCTCCGTCGATATATCGGTTGGCAATGTTCATGCCCCCGATGTAGCCGATGGCGTTGTCGATTACGCAGATTTTCCGGTGGTTGCGCCAGTTGACGCGTGTGGCCAGCTGTGGGAATGTAACCTTGAAGAACGGGTATGCTTCGACGCCGGCCTGTCGCATGCGCTTGAAGAAACGGGTGCGCACGCTGAAGGACCCCACATGGTCGTAGATTAGCCGAACCTTTACGCCCTGCCTGGCTTTTTCCATGAGGAGCCCGGCAATTCGCTGTCCGGTTGCGTCGCTGTCGAAAATGTAGTACTGGATATTGATGCTCTGGCGCGCGTTGCGGATATCCTCCTCCAGGGCGTCGAACTTTGCCCTTCCGGAGGTGAACACCTCGATGGTATTCTCTCCGTGGAATTGGGCTCCGGTGAGCGACTTTCCGAGCATGATTTGCTGACCGGATGCCGTGGTGAGGTTGAGGTGCCCAGGAGAGTAGGAAGATTTGTTTTCTTTGCTCCGGAGCCGACGCCGGATGCGGCGGGAAATCATTCGTTCGTTCTTTATGTTGCGGCCGAAGAAGAAGTAGAGCAGGATGCCTACCACCGGGAGCAGAAGCAGAACCGTAACCCAGGCCAATGATTTGACCGGATTGCGGTTCTCGGATACTATGACGAAGATCAGTATGACCGTAGTGAGGATGGCCACGACTGCAAAAGCCGTGTCAAACCAGGGCGAATTGATAATAGAGCTTATGGCTTCCCTCACTTAACAGCTGCGGCGAAGCCTATTTTATTCGTCAAGATTCATTTCGTCATAACCGTCGGCATCGAATTCGTCGCTGTTATAGCCTTCGTCGCCATAGAAATTCTCGTCCATGTCGTTTACGGCCATGCTTGCCTTGGCGTCGATTTTGGCGTCGAATTCGTCGATGTCCACGTTTTCCGGAGGAGCCTGGCCCAGCGAGAGGGAGCAGTAGGGGTCGCGGAGACTCTTGCCCATCTCGATATTGGTCATTTCCATGTAGAAAGCGCGGTCGGTGAGGTAGTCGAAGACGTAGACCACCTTTTGGCCCTCATCCTCAACGAAGTCGCCCACCGACGACTCGTCCATGAGCCATATGTCCTGGTCGGGGTCGGAACCCATGTCTTCGAAGGTGATTTCCTTCTCACGCTCCCAGTTGGAGTCGCAAAGGTAGAAGGAGCTCAGGCGGTTCTTCTCGTAGCCTACGCTTTCGCAGATTACGTTCATCAAATCGGTAAAAGTAGCGGTGCTGTCGATTTTAATTTCGCGCTTGAAATTATCGACCTCATCGGATACAAGTCGGAAGGTTAATATCATAAGAGATAGAAATTGAATTCACGATGCGAAGATAATAACAAAGCGTTGAATCCTCAAAGAAAATCGGAGAAAAAATTTCGCGCAGAGCAAAAAAAATCGGTTGTCTCGCGACACCCGAAAATCTTTTAACCTTAAATCTAATACCATGAAAAACACAGTGCAAAATCTGTTGTTTGAAAATAGAACATGAAAACGAGGTATAAGTTCAGAGATAAAACCGATTTAACATTTTTTAGTGGGGAATTTGCGATAAAGTTTGTAATTTTACCACGAAAAAAGAAAAGCCGTCGCTCCGGAGCTGGGGCGAGCCGGTTTTCACGAGCTATAAACCGATGAATGACAAGATATTAGTAATCGACGACGAAGAAGCCTTGTGCGAGATTCTGCGCTATAACCTGGAGAAGGAAGGTTACCGCGTGGACACAGCCAACGGCGCCGAAGAAGCCCTGGAGATGAATCTCAGGGAATATGCGCTGTTCATTGTAGATATAATGATGTACGAGCTTTCCGGCTTTGACTTTGCAGCCAAGGTCAGAGAGATGGAAGGCATGGAGAATGTTCCGATTCTGTTCTGCTCGGCCCTCTCGGACGAGGACAATGTGGTCAAGGGCTTGAACATAGGCGCGGACGATTATATCCGCAAGCCATTCGTAATCAGCGAGGTTCTGGCGCGCGTACGTGCAGTTCTGCGTCGCTCATATCCGTCGCACAAACTCACCGGAACCCACGAGGGCCGAACCGACAGCGAGCGTCTGCCCGACATCGTCTTCGAAGGCCTGCGGCTTGACCGAAACGAAATGCAGCTATATATTAATGAGGAGCCGGTGAGCCTCACGCGCACTGAGTTCGACCTTCTCCTGCATTTCCTGACCCATCCTAACTGCGTCCATTCCCGCGAAACGATTATCAAGGCCGTGTGGGGCGAGCAAGTATTCGTCACGGCACGCACTATTGATACTAACCTGAACCGTCTCCGCAAAAAATTGGGAGAATACGAAAAGTATATTGTAACACGTCCCGGTTTTGGTTATGGTTTTAAAGAGAAGGTTTAGTTACCAATGGCGATTGTTCATTCCTATGGTGGCCACGCTGTGGATCATCATCCTCACCATAGGTTTATGGCAATACCATAGCGAGAAGAGCTCGCGCAAGCAAATCATCAGCGAGCAGCTTCAGCTCATCAACGCGCGTATTCTGGCCGGCCAACGGACGGACTTGGACATGACGCGCTTCCTCCAGTTTGTGAGCGAATACTACCGCAACAACCCCAATTACGACAAGCTCCGTGTATCGGTTTATGAGAATAAGCGTCTGATTTCCAGTGTGGGAGAACCCATCGGCCTCTCGCAGGAGGAAGAGGAGCGTACCGAAGGCCTGACGCGGACACCGGGTGTGAACGAAACATATCCTACGGCCGACACCCCGGATAAATTCTACTTCTACGCCAGCAATAAGAGCGACGACGGCCGAATACAGGTTTACACCGTGCTGCCTTTCGACAACGACATAATGCGCGCCACTGCGCCATCGTCGCAGATGCTTCTGGTCATCATTCTGGTGGGCATTGTCGGCACGGGGCTCGCATTCTATTTCACCCGCTATCTGGGCCGCAACATCAGCCTGTTGCGAAATGTGGCCAAAGGCGCCGCCTCCGACCCTAACTTCATTCCTATGCAGGATTTCCCTCACGACGAGCTGGGTGACATCAGCCGCCAGATTATCCTAATCTACAATCAGCGGTCGCGTGCAATGGAGCGCGAAAAGAAGGAGCATGAAGTAGCACTGCATTCAATTCAGGAGCGCGCACGGTCCAAGCGCCAGCTGACCAACAACATCAACCACGAACTGCGCACACCCATAGGCGTCATCAAGGGCTATCTGGACACCATTCTCGACAACCCCGACATGGACGAAGGTTCGCGAACCCACTTCCTGCGCAAGGCTCAGGAGCACATCAACCGCCTGGCCAACCTCATCACCGACGTAGCCGCAATTACTCGTCTGGAGGAAGGCGGGGAAATGATCAGCACTGAGGAACTCGACTATCATGACCTGGTGTATACCATCGCAAACGACGTCGAGGAGAGCGGGGCAGTGGGCGAACTTGTGTTCGACTTCGATGTGCCGATGGACTGCATGATCGAAGGAAACTACAACCTGCTGGCCGGAATGTTGCTGAATCTGATAAAGAATGCCGCCGCTTATTCAAAGGGCACAATGTGCGAGCTCAGGTGCACAGGTCAGGACGATAAGTTCTACTATTTCGAATTCCGCGACGACGGACGCGGTGTGGCCGAAGAACACATCCCTCACCTGTTCGAACGCTTCTACCGCATCGATTCGGGACGAGCCCGCAAAGCCGGTGGCACGGGCCTCGGATTGCCCATCGTGCAGAACACAATCCTGGCCCACGGCGGTGAAATAATCGTTTGCAACGGTGACCTCGGCGGACTTTCGTTCAAGTACTCCCTGCCGAAAGCAGCGCCATCCAAGTGAACAAATGAGACATTCCTGCATCAAGATACTCCTGCTGCTTGCCATTACGGCTTGCAGCGGGTTTTGCTCTTATGGCCTGAGTCTGAAAGATATAGCGGAACGGATGCGCACGGTTGCGTGCTATAATGCGCATGCCGACTACGAAGTGCTCATGCCCAACTTAGCCGACCCGGTGAATTATGCCATAGAACTCAGGGCCACCGAACCCGGCGATTCGCTGGCCCCATGTAAGTATATCATTAACTGGACCTTGACTACGCCCGTGAGTTCGTCGGAGGGTTTCTCGGCTTACTTTGACGGGGCTCATTTCCGCTTCCGCGACCGCAGGATGCAGGAGTACCATATTGAAGAAGGTGTGGAAACATTTGCCCCCGGCGGAGACCACAAGCGAGGTGTGCAGTACCAGGTTCAATTTGCCGAACTTCTTCCTGCCTTCCTTGCCGACCACTTCGAAGAGATGGCTGCTGATTCAACGTATTCCTATACCATCACCGAAGGGAAAAGCGTGAAAATTTCCGGCATGCGACGCGTAAGAGGCTATGATTCTGTTGAATTTGAATATGTCCTTGATTTGGAGACGTTGATGCCGCAAAAAATCGAACTCGAAAACAATCCCGGACAAATCAGCGAGCAGACGGTTTATGTGATATACTCCGATGCGAAACTGCCGAAAGCGTGCAAAATTGATTTGTCCACACTTACGTCAGCTAACAGTGAAGCTTTTGAGAAATACCGTAGCAATTTCTTATCGCTTGAACAATTGCCCGGAAATCCTTTACCCCAGTTCAGCGCACGGACCCTCGGCGGCGAACGCTTCACCCACGACCGCGGTCAAGCCACAGGCACGCCTACGCTGCTGGTTTTCTTAGATGCTGAGGAGGGCAGTACTCCTGGAGTAATTGAAGCGGTAAGAGTGGCCGTGGACTCCCAGCCGACGAATATTCGGGTGATATGGGCATTCATGAACCGACGGGAGGACACCATTGCAAGCTTGACGGGGCCCTTACGGCCCGGCGAGACCGTGCTCGTGAATGCAACGTACGCCGCACGCGAGTGTGGTGTCGGTACATCAACGCCTGTGTTGATTTACGTTGACAGCAGCGGAAATGTAACCGATTTCACCAGCGGATTCAACCAAGACCTCCAATCAGTTGTTATAGAGAAAGCAGGACTAAGTGGTTTATAGTCACTTTAGTCCGCAGAGCCAAGGAGTTTTATTAATACAAAATATTGGCCCTGAGTGATTTGAAAAACTAAATAACAATTGAAATATGGAAACTATCTATTTTAAAGGTGAACCCGTTCATACCTATGGCATGATTCCCGCAGTCGGAACCAAAGCCCCTTGTTTTAATCTCGTTACAAAGGATCTGAAGGAAATCCGTTGCACCGATTACGAAGGTAAACGCGTAGTGCTCAATGTGTTCCCGAGCCTTGACACCCCCGTATGCGCCGCTTCGGTGCGTCGCTTCAATCAGGAAGCAGCTGGTCTTGAAAACACCGCCGTTATTAACGTGTCGATGGACCTTCCCTTCGCAATGAGCCGTTTCTGCGTAACCGAAGGTATCGAAAACGTCGAAGCCGCTTCGGCATTCCGTTCTCCGATGTTCTCCCAGCAGTATGGCCTCCAGATTGTCGATGGTCCGCTGGCAGGACTTCTTGCACGCGCCGTTATCGTCCTCGACGAGAATCATAATGTAATTTTCTCCGACCTCGTTCAGGAAATCACCAACGAACCTGACTACGAAGGGGCAATCTCCGTGCTCAAGTAAAACACAGGTTAACGAAAGTTAAAGCAAAACTGTCGATTAAACCTCCGGCTCTTATGGCTGTCCAATAGACAGTAATAAAACAAGTCTCAAAAACACCTATATTTATAGCTCCGGAAGCCGCGACTCGTGAAGAATCGCGGCTTCTCCATTTTTTTGCTGCACGTACTTGACCTGGAGAAATTTTCCTCCTTGTATAATCACCATTGGACATAATATTGGTATCGGGGGAGCGTAATGTCATTTTTTTGTCGTAAATTTGCAGAAAGAACCAAAAAACGATTACCATGAAGAATGTTGTGGTCCGAGCATGCTCGGGAATTGTGTATATCGCCTTGATTGTTGGCGCAATTCTGTGGTGCTACGAGGCATTTACTATTTTGCTACTTTTGCTGGGTATCCTGGCGTGCCGCGAATTTGATAAGATGACACAAGGGGAACCCCGAAGCTGGGTGCAGGTGGCCAACCGGTCGTTGGACTTGCTCATTGTTGGCTGTGCAATCCTCATTCCTTACCTCGTGAGCAGCTTTTTCGGTATCCAAATGGCGATTTATTTCGGCTTCTTCCTGCTTGTCATTTTCCCGATCGTGCGCCTGACCCTCGCGCTGTACGACAACCAGGGTAACGCGTTGGCAAGCTCTGCTTGGTCGATGCTTGCCCTTATATATATAGGTGTGGGGCTGGCTATGACATCAACAGTTTACATGGTTGTTGATTCCCCCAAGAGCATGTTGCTGATAATGTTCATCCTAATATGGCTCAATGACACCGGAGCTTACTGTGTGGGCATGAAGTTTGGACGCCGACGCCTCTTCGAACGCCTGTCGCCTAAAAAGTCGTGGGAAGGGTTCTGGGGAGGTATGGCCTTCGATATCCTTGCCGGAATTGTCATCTGGCTATGGTTCAACCAGGCCGGGCAGCCCGTCTGGTGGTGGATATGCCTGGGTATCCTCGTGAGCGTAGCATCTACTTGGGGCGATCTTTTCGAGTCCCTGATAAAGCGAACGGAGGGAGTCAAGGATGCCGGAAATATCATCCCGGGCCACGGCGGAATCCTCGACCGCATCGACTCGCTGCTCTTTGTAGGCCCGGCGGTTCTTGCCTACATTCTCTTGACTTATGGACTTGTATAACACTCAGAATATGAAGCGATTATCTGTAATAATAATGGCCGGTGCGACTCTTATGGCCAATGCAGAGACAGCCCTGCGGGTGAACCAGGTAGGCTATCTGCCCGATGACATCAAAGCCGCCGTCTATATCGGCGATATTCCCGCCGAAAACCTCTCTTTCAGCCTTTCAAGCCCCGAAGCGGGAATCGTAGCCGTGGATTCCGTGGCTCTGACGCCGTCCTGGGGCAAGCTTGAGCATGCCGCCCGAGTATATTTCACCTCAGTAACCGAGCCCGGACGCTATGCCCTCGCCATCACTGACCGGAACACAGGCAATGTGCTGAACGTACAGGAAGTATATATCGGCGATGATGCATATTCGCGCCTGAATATCAACGAATTGCCTCTCTATTATCTCCGTCAGCAACGCTGCGGTTATAATCCTGTCCACGATGCAACTTGCCACCAGCACGACGGCTATCTCGTGCTCTCCGGGGAGGCTGACGGTAAGCACTACGACGTTCGAGGTGGTTGGCACGATGCCTCGGACTACCTCCAGTACCTTCCCACCTCCGCCAACACAGTCTATCAGCTCCTGTTCGCCTACAAGCAGAATCCGGAAGTATGGGCCGACGAATATAACGCGTCAGGCCGTCCGGGAGCAAACGGCGTACCCGACATCCTCGATGAAGCCCGCTGGGGGCTGGAATGGATGGTTCGCATGAATCCCGAAAAAGATTTATACTTCAACCAGATAGCCGACGACCGCGACCACCTCTTCGCCGGGTTGCCACAGAACGACAGTGTCGATTATGGTTGGGGCAAAGGCCTCGGACGACCCGTTTATCCTGTTTCTGGTAAACCTTACGGCTTGAAAAAACACATTAACCGCAGCACAGGTGAAGCATCGTCGGTAGGAAAATTCGCATCATCCTTCGCCCTGGGGGCTGAGCTTTTCGGCGCAGTCGACAGCACCTTTGCCGCCGACCTCGCCGACCGCTCCGCTCAGGCCTATGCTTACGCAGCGGCACATCCGGGTGCATCACAGACAGCCCCCTGCGTGTCGCCATATTTCTACGAGGAGGACAACTGGGCCGACGATATGGAACTTGCGGCCATGGCACGCTATGCTCTCGAAGCCGACGGAAGGCTCCTTGAAGATGCTTCCACATATGCCTCCCTCGAACCGGTAACTCCCTGGATGGGGGCCGATTCGGCACGACACTATCAATGGTACCCATTCCTGAATCTCGGCCACGCAGCTCTTGCTAAGGAAGCCGCCGGAACCGACCGCGGCAATGTGGCCCTGAACTACATGCGTCAAGGGCTTGAGGGGGTCACCGAGCGTGGCAAAGCCAACCCCTTTCTAAACGGTGTGCCTTTTATCTGGTGCTCAAACAATCTGGCAGTGGCATTTGTCACACAAGCCATGCTCTACCGCGAACTAACCGGCGACAATTCTTTCCTTGAGGCAGAAACGGCAGTACGCGACTGGCTTTTTGGAGCAAATCCCTGGGGACAGTGCATGATTATCATGGACCGGAACTCGGGCATCAACTCTCCGTTAGATCCCCACTCGTGCATGACCGATGTGAGCGTGCAGGGAAAGCCCGGGCGCGACTGGCTGCTCGGAGGACTGGTCGACGGACCTGTATATGACGCTATATTTAACTCTCTATGGGGCGTTCACCTGCGCAACGGCGACACCTTTGCCCCATTCCAGGGCAGGGCAGTGTACCATGACGATTACTCCGACTATTCCACCAACGAGCCGACCATGGATGGTACAGCCTCGCTGACCTACATGCTGTCGAAACTCGTGAAAAAGTAGTAAAGACGAAAATATTTATCGAGATTAATCGGGTTTAATCCTGATTAATCTCGATGCTTTTTATGCATTA
>CAYNHP010000073.1:0-3837 GCA_964397235.1 uncultured Bacteroides sp.
ATTGGCTCACCAACCCCGACTTCAACACCGCCGACGCCCGCGACCGTCACAAACAAGCCATCTACGAACGCATCGGCGAATGGACCGCAAGCCGCACCAAGTACGAATGTACCGAAATCCTCGGCAAGGCAGGCGTGCCTGTAGGCCCTGTGGTTTCTACTCAGGAACTGATGGCCGATAAGAGCCTCTACGACGGAAACACCCTCGTAAACATCAACCAGGGTGGCGAAATCGGTGAATTCACAACCGTCGGTTGTCCGTTCACCATGTCCAACTACCAGCCTGTCTACGGCCCGGCTCCTGCTCTGGGCGGCAACAACGAGGAAATCCTCACCGCCCTCGGCTACACCGCCGAGCAACAGGCCGAATTTGCCAAGAACGGCACCACCGAACCCGTCGTGGTCGATGGCCAGAAAGAAATGTAAACATTCAACCCACACGGAGGAGCGCTGCTATGGCGGTACTCCTCCGTCTTAAAAACTAAAATATGTCAACTACAACTACAAATACCCCTGCCGCCCCCAGCTTCCCCGAACAGGTAACGGGTATGTATATTCTGGCGGAAGCCCTCCGCCGAATCGGCGTCAAGCAGGTCTACGGCCTCGTAGGCATCCCTGTCACCGAAAGCGCTTACGCCATGCAGAAGGTAGGCATCGACTACTATGGCTTCCGCTTCGAGCAGCAGGCCGGTATGGCAGCCGCCACTCACGGCTACCTCACCAAAACCCCGGGTGTCCTCCTGACGGTGTCCTCCCTCGGATTCCTCAACGGCCTCACCGCTACCGCCAACGCAACCGTCAACTGCTACCCTATGATTCAGATTTCCGGAGCTTCGGACCCCACCATGGTGGACATGAACATGGGCACCTACGAGCAGCTCGACCAGTTCAACACGGCCAAACCCCTCGTTAAGGCCGCATTCCGCTGCAGCTACGCCAAGGACATCCCCTCCGCAGTAGCCCGCGCCTACCGCGCCGCCATCAGCGGTCGTCCCGGCGGTGTATATATCGACATGACCACCCCCGCTCTGGCCGAAATCATGAACCGCGAAGACGCCGAGAAGCTCTTCTACGACCCCGTGGACGTCTACTCTCCCGTGGTCCCCAACAAGGCCAGCATCGACCGAGCCGTCGAAACCCTCCTCGCCGCCAAGCGCCCGGCAATCCTCCTCGGTAAGGGTGCCGCTTACGCTCAGGTCGACGACAAAATCAAGGAGCTTATCGAAACTTATAAAATCCCCTACCTGCCCATGTCAATGGCAAAGGGCCTCATGCCCGACGACGGCGAACTCAGCGCCCTCTCCTGCCGCTCCATGATTATGGAACAGGCCGATGTGGTGATGGTTATCGGCGCCCGTATCAACTGGATGCTCAGCTTCGGCAAGGGCAAATGGAACCCCGCCATGAAGTTCATCCAGCTCGAAATCGACCCCGAGGAAATCGACCGCAACGTGCCCATCTACGCTCCTGTGGTCGGCGACATGGGCGAGAGCCTCGACGCTATCCTCGCAGGCCTCAAGGGCAAGACCATGAGCACCGAAAGCACTTGGATTCCCTCCCTCCAGGCACACACCAAGGAGGAAAACGCCAAGTTTGCCGTACGCCTCTCCGACGCCGCAAAGATCAGCCCCCTCACCCACTGGGGCGCACTGAGCGTCATCAAACCTTTCCTCGAAGGCAACCCCGACGTGGTCCTCATCAACGAAGGCGCCAACACCCTCGATGATACCCGCGACGCCGTCAACATGTCCCTCCCGCGCCACCGCGTCGACTGCGCCACATGGTCTATCATGGGTATGGGCATGGGCTCCGCCATCGGTGCTGCAGTCTCAACCGGCAAGAGTGTCGTAGCCGTTGAAGGCGACTCCGCT
This sequence comes from uncultured Bacteroides sp., assembly GCA_964397235.1. GTDB lineage: Bacteria > Bacteroidota > Bacteroidia > Bacteroidales > Muribaculaceae > CAG-873. The sequence continues at coordinate 1,871 of CAYNHP010000073.1, forward strand.
TTCGGCTTCTCCGGAATGGATTTCGCAACCATCTGCCGCTACAAACTCCCTGTCACTGTGGTAGTGTTCAACAACGGCGGTATCTACAACGGCGTAGGTGTCAACCCCTCCGGCTCCGACGAACCCGCACCTACAACCCTGGACATCAACGCCCGCTACGACATGGTCGGCGAAGCTTTCGGCGCCAAGGGCTACTACGTTACCACCCTCGAGCAGCTCAAGAGCGCACTCGACGAAGCCCTCGCCTCCAAGGCCCCGGCTCTGATCAACATCCAGCTTGCTGCCGATTCCGGTAAGGAATCAGGTCATATCGGTTACCTGAATCCTACCCCTCTGATTAAATATACCGTATAACCCTTAAAACCACGGTATTATGAATCTGACGCATGTTATCCTCTATGCCATCGTGCCTATTCTGGTGGTGATGCTCGCCGGTTATATTGCCGGTAAGAAAGGCGTCTTCACCGGAGCCGATGCCAAGAAATTCAATAAAGTGGTGCTGGACTTCGCCCTCCCTGCCGCGCTGTTCGTATCAATCGTGCAGGCCGACCGCGAAATGCTGGCAAAGGACATCAAGCTCACGCTTATCTCCCTGGTGGTGATCATGTTCGTGTTCATGCTGGTGTACTTCATCTATAAATACTGCTTCAAGGGCAACACCGGCGGCGACGCCGCAGTAATGGCCCTTATCAGCGGCTCCCCTACAATCGGCTTCCTCGGGTTTGCCGTGCTCGAACCTATCTTCGGCACAACACCTGCTGTAGCCCTTGTGGTTGCAATCGTCGGCATCGTCGTAAACGCCGTCGGCATCCCGGTGGGCCTGTCGCTGCTCAACGCCTCAAACGCCGAAGCCCTCGCCAAGAACGGCGGCAAGAAGCCTAACCCCTGGAAGCCCGTGCTCCACGCACTCGCTCAGCCCGTCGCATGGGCTCCTATCCTCGCAGTGGTTATGGTCCTGGTCGGTATCAAATGGCCGGCTTACCTCAGCCCGTCCTTCGACCTTATCGCTAAGGCCAACGCCTCAATGGCAGTATTTGCCGCCGGTATCACCCTGTCGGCCATCGTAATCAAAATCAACTGGCAGGTTATCCTCGGTTCAATCCTCAAAATGGTGGTTATGCCCGCACTCCTCCTTATCGTTGGTCTGCTCTTCCACATGGACCCCGAGAACCTCCGTATGCTGGTCGTTGCCGGCTGTCTGCCCCCCGCTTTCTCCGGCATCATCATCGCCGACGAATACAACACCTACGTTGCAAACGGCACATCATCTCTGACCCTCTCGGTTATCCTCTTCATGGGATTCTGCCCCCTCTGGATCTGGATCACAAACATGTGCATCGCTGCATTCTAAAGCTCACATTTAACTCTTCATACAAAGCGCCCTCCCGCCGCTCTACGGGAAGGCGCTTTTTGGCTTATTTCCCCCAACCTTTCCCACTCCCCGGCGTTATACTAATACAAAAAAAGAATACAAGCAACAAAAGAAAAGAGAACCCCCCCAAATTAACCCTTTAACCCCATAACCCTTTAACCTTCAGTTTTGCCTGCAAAACTGAATTAAAAACCCTCAGTTTCACCCGCGAAACTGAATAAAAAAAGAACTATGACTTACAACGACTTGATTAACAGCAGCAAAACCGTGCTGATTGAATTTTATGCAACCTGGTGTATCCACTGCCAGCACATGGCTCCCGTAGTAGAACAGATTCGCGAACTCGTAGGCGACACCGCCAAAATCTACCAGCTCGACATCGACAAGGACTCCGAACTGGCCGACGAACAGAACGTTACCGGAACCCCGACTTTCATCCTCTACTCCGACGGCAAAGAAGTGTGGCGCTATAGCGGCGAAATCGACGGCAACGTCCTCCTCCAGAAAATCCAAAACGCCTGATAAGGCATTAGGTAATAGGTGTTAGGTATTGGATATTCCCCTAAAGCCTAAAACCTAAAGCCCAAAACCTAAA
>CAYNHP010000073.1:3937-10067 GCA_964397235.1 uncultured Bacteroides sp.
AAAACCTAAAGCCCAAAACCTAAAAAAGAAGAATGACCCTCCTGTCCGATTTCCTCAAGGCCCTCGGCGTGCCCCACACGGCAACCTACAGCGACGCGCAGTTCCGGAGCATGACCTTCCAGTCGCTCTTCGGCCTCTCAAAGGTGCTCCAAAGCTACGGCATCCCCAACGAAGCCCTGCGTCTGCCCGATAAGGCTGCCGACCTCGACGCGCTCACCGCGCCCTTCCTGGCCCACACGCCCGACGCCTTCGAAATCGTCACGGAAGTCAGCCCGGACGCCGTAACCGTCCGCCGCTACGACGGTAGCGTCGACACGATGACACGCCAACAATTCCTCGACAGCTGGGACGGCGTGGTGCTCCTCGCATTCCTCGACGAGCACTCCGCCGAACCCGACTTCGCCAAGCACCGCCTCTCCGAGCTCGTCGCCTCCTTGCGCAAATGGGCCCTCGGAGCCGCAGTGCTCTTTTTCGTAGGCTACTTCTTTGTGACTAACTGCCTGTGGCATAACGGATGGATAACCGCCCTGATGCTTATCACCTTAGGCGGAATGTTCGTCACCTATCAGCTCGAACTCAAAACCATCGGCATCCACACCGCCACCGCCGACTCTATTTGCGGCGTCATCGACCGCGGCGGTTGCAACTCAGTCCTCTCCACCGACGGCGCCAAATTCCTCGGAATATTCAGCTGGAGCGAAGTAGGCCTGAGCTACTTCACCGTCACCCTTCTCGCCCTGCTCATGTTCCCCCAGACTCTCGGATGGCTCGCCCTGATTAACGCCTGCTGCTGCCCCTACTCCTTCTGGAGCATATGGTACCAGCGGTTCCGCGCACACAAATGGTGCACCCTGTGCCTCATCACCCAGGCATGCCTCTGGCTTTCACTCGGATGTTACATCCTCTCCGGCGCATTCCGCCTGGCCTTCCCCCTCAGCTGGGGCACGCTCGCACTCATTGCCGCTTACGGCATCATCTTCCTGAGCCTCAATAAGTTGAACCAATATCTTAATAGCCATGAAAAAAATTGAACGCCCCATCATCAAAGACGCCGTCAAGCTCACCCCCATGGAGATGAACAACCTCCACTTCAAATCCCTCGCCAACCACACCCCCCGCAAATAACCACCATGGAGCTGCCGAACTCCGGCCCACATGTCGCTAATGTAGAAGGGACGCTCGTTCGGAGCGTCCTAAGGGCGTATAGGTTTTAAGGCTATGGAGGTGGCGAGCTCCCGCTCGCCGCAATCACCCGCTAATGCCGTCCTCAAACCCCGAACCGCCCGCTACGGAGTTCGCTTTTGAGGAAATGGTAGTTATAAGCCGGGCTCGCAATGTACATACCGGTTTTTTTGTTGGATACCTTTTCGAAAGTTTCCGAGTTGTACCATGTCGATATCGCTTCACTTAACGAATACCCGAAATCTCGCATCAGCCATCCGATGATGTCGCTCGAAATTCCCTCAAGCAAAAAATCAAAAATCTTCTCTTTTGTCATTCTTTACGTTTCAAATAGCTGAGCGCTCGCTCGTTATGAAAGAAATATTGAGTGCTTATCTCCCGATATTCGAGGCGTCGCACCAGCTCCGTAAGGGTGATGAATCCGCTCTCAAAGAGGCGGAACGACATCACGACTGCATCGTCGGCGATAGGCCCGATAACAATATCATAATCATGTGCCGGATGTTGCACGCCATCGCTTCGGTTAAGCATCACAAACTCAGCCCATTCCTCCGTGGGTTTCTCAAAAATCTTGATTCTCAGGTTGCCTGACGCCCCTCCATAATCAAATTCAAACTCTGTGATACAAGCCTTTCCACCCTGACGTTCGCTGCGCCGGGATGCCATGTTCTGTGCATGCCGTATATTATCCGTCAGGTAAAACCCGCGTCCAAAATCCTTAAAAGGATGGCATTTGGTAAAATCGACGGCCTCAATAGCTACATTCGAACCATGATAAAGTTTCATCCAATAGCTCCTCCGTTGCGCTTGCAAATAGCCGTAACATCATCTACCCAGTCGTTGACCGACAGTGTGTGCTCAGCCTCATAGCAGTGTTCCAAAAATTCAATCCCCTTGAAGCGTAGCAGATAATTCGAAGCCTCCTTGAGAGTGAGAAAATAGCGCTTTGCAAATTCACTTATCGCTGCAACGATATATTCAACAACTTCCTTACCCTGAGTGACTTTCGGTGTTACGTTCACGCTCACTTCTGCCTCAAGCGCACCTGCCACGCGTTCGATAGTATTAAAGGTGAGCCCCTTCCCACTTTCTATTTTGGAAATAGTAGCTCGGCCAGTGCCTATGCGTTCTCCAACCTCGGCTTGCGTCAGGCCTAACTCCGCACGTCGTCTCCCGAAAAGCTTACCGATATTCTGCAAATTATCTTTCATATGATTCTTTTGTGCAAAGATAATAAATGTTTCCCATATATGAAACATTTACCCGCCAAAAGAGTTTCTCACCGGATAAGAATCAATAAGAAAGCCCCGGAGGGGCGCTCTTGTGATTAACCCCGGGCTCAGCGAAGCGGAGTCTGGGGTTAAGAAAAGCAGGTAAAAACGAGCCTCGGGGAGGCGGGGGTAGTGATTAGCCCCGGGCGCAGTCTGGGGGTTCTCTGCCCGCAAGGCGGTTTGTTCCGGTGCCGGGGCTTCAGCTCCGCAGGGTCCGCTCCTAATCGTGTTTCCCCGTTAGGATGTTGCGGATGTCGTGGAGCTTCGTCAGTGCCTGCAGAGGTGTGAGGTTGTTGATGTCCACGTCCAGAATTTCGTCGCGTACCTGGCTCAGCACCGGGTCGTCCAGCTGGAAGAACGATAGCTGCATCCCGTCCACTACGTCGCGCTTCGGAACCTGCACCCGCGGCCCTTCGCCGGCATCTCCGCCCTTGGCCTCGAGGCTCCGCAGAACCTCGTTGGCACGGTCCAGGATGCTCTGAGGCATACCCGCGAGCTTGGCCACATGTATGCCGAAGCTGTGTTCGCTCCCGCCGCGCTCCAGCTTGCGCAGGAACACGACCTTACCCTCGATTTCCTTAACCGACACGTTGAAATTGACGATGCGCGGATAGCTCTCCTCCATTTCGTTCAGCTCGTGGTAGTGCGTGGCGAACAGCGTCTTGGGGTGAAGTCCGGGCGTCTGGTGGATGTGCTCCACGATAGCCCACGCTATCGAAATCCCGTCGTAGGTCGACGTTCCGCGCCCAAGCTCGTCGAAAAGTATCAGCGACCGCGCACTCATGTTGTTCAGAATCGCCGCCGCCTCGTTCATTTCTACCATGAACGTCGACTCGCCTAAAGAGATGTTGTCGCTGGCGCCTACGCGGGTAAAAATCTTGTCCACCACGCCGATTTTCGCGCTCTGTGCCGCCACAAAGCAACCTATCTGCGCCAGGATGACGTTAATGGCCGTCTGGCGCAGCAACGCCGACTTACCCGACATGTTCGGGCCCGTGATCATCATAATCTGCGTCTGCTCGTTGTTGAGCCGCACCGTGTTGGTGATGTATGGCTCACCGGCAGGCAGTTGCTTCTCAATCACGGGGTGACGCGCCTCGGTCATAACCAGGTCCAGCGACTCGTCCACCACCGGCCGGTTATACCGGTTCTCAGCCGACACGCGAGTAAAGCTGTTCAGCACGTCCAGCCGCGCCAGAAGCGTCGCGTTAAGCTGCAGAGCCGGGATATATTGCGCCACGGCGCTCACCAGCTCCTTGTAGAGGGTCTCCTGCAGCGCCTTTATACGGTCGGCCGCCCCAAGAATCTGCTCCTCATAGTCCTTCAGTTCCTCGGTGATGTAGCGCTCGGCGTTCACCAGCGTCTGCTTGCGGACCCACTCAGCCGGAACCTTATTCTTGTGCGTGTTGGTCACCTCGATATAGTAACCGAACACATTGTTGAAGCCGATTTTCAGCGACGATATGCCCGTTTTCTCAACCTCACGGGCCTGCAACTTGCTCAGATAGTCCTTTCCCTGATATTGGATGGAGCGCAGGTGGTCCAGCTCTTCGTTGATGCCGTCGGCTATGATGTCCTCGCGGTTGGCGGGGTCCTCCTTGATTTCACGCTCTATGCGGTCGTGGATTATAGGGCACGGATTGAGCTGATCCCCGATGGCTTGCAGACTTTGAAGCCCCGCCTGGCGGCAGAGTTTCTGGAGAGGCACTATGGCCTTGAGCGCATTGCGGATTTGCAGCAGCTCGCGGGGCGTCACGCGGTCGGTGGCCACCTTGGACACCAGGCGCTCGAGGTCGCCCACGGCCTTGAGCAGTTCCTCAACAGCATCGCGCTGCTCGGGATGCTTGAAAAAATATTCCACCACGTCCAGCCGCTCGTTGATGGCAGCAGGGTCGCGCAGGGGCAGTTGCAGCCAGCGGTGGAGCATACGGGCTCCCATGGGGGTGATAGTACGGTCAATTACGCCCAGGAGGCTTTTCCCTTCGGGGTCCAGGGGCGCGAAAAGCTCGAGGTTGCGGATGGTGAACCGGTCCAGCCGCACATACTTGCCCTCCTCGATGCGGGCAATTGACGTTATGTGGCCCGTACGCGTGTGCTGCGTCAGGTCCAGATAGTGAAGGATGGCCCCGGCTGCTATGATGGCTAAGGGCATACGGTCGATGCCGAAACCTTTCAGCGACGATGTCCCGAACTGCTTCCGGAGCCGCTCGTCGGCTGCAGTAGTGGTGAATATCCAGTCCTCGAGCTCGAAAGTGGGGTAGCTATGGTCAAACTCCTCCAGGGCTCGGTTCTTGAACCCGCGCTGCACCAGCATCTCTTTCGGCGCCATATTGGCAAGCGTCTTGCCCACATATTCCGCCGAACCCTCGGCAGCCAGAAATTCCCCGGTGCTGATGTCCAGGAATGCAACGCCGGCGCTGTTCTTGCCGTAGTGCACAGCCGCCAGGAAGTTGTTCTCCTTGCGCGAGAGCACATTGTCGTTCAGCGCAACGCCGGGGGTCACCAACTCCGTGATGCCGCGCTTCACCAGCTTCTTGGTCAGCTTCGGGTCCTCCAGCTGCTCGCAGATGGCCACGCGCTTGCCCGCACGAACCAGCTTGGGCAGGTACGTGTCCAGGGCATGGTGGGGAAAGCCGGCCAGCTCCACATACTGCGCCGCTCCGTTGGCTCGGCGCGTCAGCGTGATGCCTAAAATTTCCGACGCCGTGATGGCGTCCTCACAGAAGGTCTCGTAGAAATCGCCCACGCGGAAAAGAAGCACCGCGTCGGGATGCTTCTGCTTCATCTCGGCGTACTGCTTCATCAGCGGAGTTTCCACTACCTTCTTCATATCTGCGCTATTTGGAGGCCTTCGAGGCTTGGATGGGTATCATAATTGAACACAGGGCCTGAATGGCAGCCCCGGCAAGCGTGAAAGCCAGCCAGTCGCGCAAGCTCTGACCCTCTATGAACAGGAACACAGCCCCCATGCATAGGAACGCCGCACCCCAGAACTGGATGCGGTACCAGCGCTTAAGTCGAAGCGGCATCCCACGGTAAGGCGTAAAGCATCGGGCCACGAAGCAGAGCACTGCACCGGCGGCGTCAACCCACGGATAAGCCTTCATGGCCCAGGCCTTTTCGCCTAAGAAAAAGGGCACTACGGTGGCCAAAAGTACAAGCAGCAGCCCTATCGGAGCCACCACATCGTTCATAAACGCGCTGGTGCGGGGATTAATTTTCATCGCTTTCAAATGTGAACACGTCTTCGTTGGCCTTTTTCATGCCGTACTGCTCCCGCACCACCTGCTCCATCAGCGTCGGGTCCGACTGCAGGCGCTCGTTCAGCGTCCTGTAGTACAGCATCGTGTCGCGGTTGGCTTCCAGCACGTGGGTGAGGCTGTCGATGGTCCGCTCGTGGTCGATGCTCCGTCCGATACTGGTATCACCGGAAAAGATGACATAGCCAATGATGACTATGCCGCCGATGGTGATTGGGGAGAAATAGCGTTTTAACCAGTTGAGCATGAAAGGTTTATTTAAAAGGGACACCCCCGCGGTCCGGGCCCCAAGGGCGTCCCTGATTTATTCTGAATTATGTCCCGCAGGACTTCAAGGCAAAGGTTAAACAGGTCGAAGGAATTTTATAATCTTATAATCTTATAATCTCATAATCTCATAATCTCATAATCTTATAA
>CAYNHP010000074.1:0-10021 GCA_964397235.1 uncultured Bacteroides sp.
GAAAGCGTGTATACGCCAAAAGCGTATCCCGAGTTCGAATCTCGGTCACTCCGCACAAGAGAGAGGCTAAGACCTCTCTTTTTTAGAATGAGGTATAGCGCTCGGAGTGATACTCCAAATTTTCCGGAGTATCACTTTGTGATTTTTGGGATTATTAATCCACAACCTCTAAAGCTATAGTTTAAAACAATTGAGCCAAATCTTTTAAATCTACTATCAGCATGGAAGATTATAAACCGAGGTTACTATCTTCACAGATAAAGGACGCAGAACGGACTTACCCGGTGATAGTGATTACCGGTCCTAGGCAATCCGGTAAAACATGCCTTTGCAGGCATCTATATCCGGATTATCACTATGTGAATCTGGAGCATATCGTAACGAGAACGGCTGCCATTGAAGATCCGGTTGGCTTTCTTGAAGACTTGGGAGATCAAATCATTATAGATGAGGTGCAACATGTTCCGGAATTGCTCTCCTTGATTCAAGTTCGCGTAGATGAAAATAGAAAGCTTCGATATGTACTTACCGGGAGCAGCAATTTTTCTCTTTTAAAGACTATCTCGCAATCCTTGGCAGGACGGGTGGCTCTTTTCACCTTGCTCCCTTTTTCATTTAAGGAGATGGACAGAGAGGAGCTGGACCTGCCTATAGAAAGGTTATTGTGGCAAGGGCAATATCCCGGAGTCCTTATACATCACGATGCACCGGGGCGATTTTACAGGAACTATTATAATACCTACATTGAAAGAGATCTTCGCGACCTCCTGAGAATCAAAAATCTCCTCGAGTTTGATAAGTTTGTAAGACTCCTTGCCACGCGAGTAGGGTCAGAATTCAACGCCTCTGCCATTGCACGAGAAGTGGGTGTCACTTCCAAGACAATCTCGGAGTGGTTCTCCATGCTTGCCACTTCCTATATCGCATTTCAACTGCCCCCTTATTTCAACAACCTGTCGAAAAGACTCACCAAAATGCCAAAAATCTATTTCTATGATACGGGGCTGATGTGCTATCTTCTTGGGGTAGCAACTCCTGAACAATTGGAGACCCATCCCTTGAAAGGAGCAATCTTCGAGAATATGGCAGTATGTGAGATGATTAAAAATCAATTCAATAACGATCTGGATGCAAATCTTTATTTCTATCGGGAACAATCCGGCAAAGAAGTGGATGCTGTGTTGGTCACACCCCAAGGCCTAAACTTATATGAAATGAAGGCAGGAAAGATGCTGCGTCCTGACTATAGAGAAAACATGAATGCACTTAAACGCCTTCTCCCCAACATCAATTCAACATGCGTGATATATGATGGGGAAAGTTATCCGCCAATCTGCATCAACATCCGTGATATATAAAACTCTTTTCGATTGCCCACTATCCAGGGAAAATGCAATAACTCCACAATGGTAACTCAGATTCATTTCGCTAACTTTATATCCCATTAGGCTATCTAAAAAAACCTTCCCAACCTAAACTATATCCTCCTATCATCCCCAACTCTGCCTACTCCGACAAGGAAATCTTCCAGCTCGCCGACATGCGTATAATCTCCATTGCCCACAAAATCCTCTCAGTTCCCCACATCCAATAATCTACCTCATTTATATCTTCTTTATGAAACAAACAATCAAATTTTTCGCCGCATTGACAGTCCTCGCTTTCGTATCTATTCCCGCCGTCGGCAAGAATAACGACATGGAATATCAAGAGGTAGTTCGTAAACACGACGTCCCCCCCCGTCGCTCGCGTGGTAAAAGATTCGGTCTTCTATGTGGTTACTACTACCGACAATGTTAAACACCTCGTTCCGGTTGCCGACCTTATTTGTGGTGGTACTGCAGGAAAATTGGCAAAAGAATGGCCCGATGCAAACATAACCATTGAACGTCGTGGAGACAAATCTACGTATTACGTTCCACTTGCTCGATACCATGAAGGAATGGAGCTGGGTATGTCACCTCTTGTAATTAGCTTCGGCCGTTCTTCCGCTACGCCTTACGACTTTTGGTCAGCCGCCTGCGAGCGCAATCCTACAATAAGCAACTTCATGGACAAGATGCTCAAAATGAAAGGCGCCGAAATTGAAGCTATGAGGGCTATAAAAGAAATAGAAAGATACGACTATAACATGATAATCGATATCGCACATCAGTTCGATGGCCTTGCGACACAATCAAAAGAGATATGGGAATTATCAACGGTCTTTGTGGACACAAGCGCATTAAGCTCCACATCATCTACGCACACGACGCAAACGCTTTCACTATTCCCATCCAATACGGATTCGCCGTTTTCGTTACTATCCCTCTGATCGAACTACTTCAGTACGACCCCGAACGGATCATGGCAGTTGTCGCTCACGAAATGGCGCACGGACTTCTTTTCCACCACGTCCGTGCTGAATACGCCGCCGCCAAAATATTTATAACGGTATTGTCGCCGGCCTCAACGGCATTGCCAAAGCGGCCGATGCTTACAGTTCAGCAGTCACCGGCACCCAAACTACCCCCAAAATGTATGACCGCATGACCGAAAGGTCACAACAAAAATCGCTAATCTACGCCCAACTCGCACGTTATAGCTACTCTCGTGAACTCGAATTAGAGGCTGACCTTTTCGTTTACCGGTTCATGGAATTCATGGGTGCCCCGGAAAAATATATCGAAGTACTTGATATCCTCTACAACCCACTCGACGACGCTCTCGCAGATGCCGATGCTACTTCCGACCACCCCTCCATCCAATATCGAAAGGCTATCCTCGAATTCATAGACCGATTCCCACGAGTCTTCAACAACGTCAAACTCAACCCTCAAAAGAATTAGCCAAGTCCGACACTCGCTTCATATGGTTCTTAGGCGTCTACTCATTTATCGTCATCATCACTCACCAGCCCATATCTCAGAAACTCCGCACAAGCTAAAGCACGAATTTCAAAATCGTGCATTAGCTTTTTTAATTTAATGAAACCTACGCTTTCTGCCTTTAGGGAATTTATAGAGATGATTTCCGTTGTGTCAGGACATGTCGGCCAAATCGTCCCGGATTATTCTGCATTCCATGCCTCCCAAAGGCATTCGCCCACATACATGTCAGAGAAGCAGGCGGTGAAAGAGTGGTCACCCGGGCTTGCGGCATAGATTCCGAAAGAGATTTCGCCGCCTCCATGCGTAAGATGGAATACGCGCATCTGATGGAAGTTCACACCGTCAGTACTGGTTTCGATATAGAAATCACTTTCGCGTCGGCTGAGCCGATACCACATTTCGCGAATTGATGTGGGAATGTCGCCGGTGGCCCAATCCGAAAATCCATCGTTGGTTACAACGCTACCGAGGCGCGAAATTTGCTCATTTTCATATTCTATAGAGGCCTTAGCCCAATTTTCGCTGTCGAGGTAGATGGCGATCCCGCATTGGTCAAATAGAACCGAGCTATTGAATGAGGTTTTAACCGTGAATGTGAAGAACTTTTCATCGGTTTTCATCTGAAGAACCGGCGCATTGTCGTTCCGGAAGCCATAATAGGTGCGCTGCCAGAGGTCGGTTTTAGGGTCGGTTTGAATGGTTATAAGAGAGTCGGTAATTGAATAGTTCTCCGGCTCACGCGTCCAAAAGAGGTTTTCTTTAGTGAATTGCTTATGCATAACAGTTTGTTCTTCTTTGGTCATCTGGTGGTTGTGGGTCTCCGACAAAGATAACGAAAATTCCAAATTTAGCAAAAACTCTTGTGGCATAAAATTCGGCGGCTTATTGTGTGAGTCGCTATTTTTTATTACTTTTGCATTTAACATTATCACACACTATGTTAGAAACTACTGACGCCACGGTTTCACCGACCGAGTTGATACTGATAAACATTTCCGGAGCTGACCATCCGGGGGTGACTTTCGCGCTGACAGAAATCCTGGCGCGTTATGATGCGATGATACTGGATATCGGCCAAGCTGACATCCACCACACTCTTTCTTTGGGTTTTCTGATAAAGACTGATGCCGCAGCTTCCGGAAATATCATGAAGGAATTGCTCTTCAAAGCCACGGAACTTAATGTTTCGATACGTTTCAGTCCAGTCAGCATTAAGGAATATGAGGAATGGGTCGGTCGCCAAGGCAAGAACCGATGGATCATTACGCTCCTCGGTCGCCGGCTCACAGCACGCCAGATTTCCAAGGTGTCGCAAGAAATCTTCCGGCAGGAAATGAATATTGATGGCATTCAGCGACTTACAGGTCGAATGCCATTGGCCGAAACCGAGCAACCGATGTCGAAGTCGTGCGTCGAGTTTTCGGTCCGGGGCACGCCTAAAAGCGTTGAAGAACTTCAGGCCGCCTTTATGCGACTATCGCAACAAGAGGGTCTCGACATATCCTTGCAGCAGGACACATTATATAGAAGGTGTCGCCGCCTGATATGTTTTGATATGGATTCCACCCTGATTCGCACCGAGGTCATAGACGAGTTGGCCGAACGGGCCGGGGTTGGTGATCAGGTCAAGGCTATAACCGAAAGTGCAATGCGCGGCGAAATCGACTTCAGCGAGAGTTTCAAACGTCGAGTTGGTCTGCTAAAGGGGCTGGACGTAAGTGTGATGGAAGAAATTGCCAAAAATTTACCCATAACCGAAGGTGTCGACCGAATGATGCAGGTTCTGAAGCGCGCCGGCTATAAGACAGCGATTCTCTCCGGCGGTTTTACCTATTTCGGGAATTACCTCAAGCAACGTTACGGCTTTGACTATGTCTATGCCAACGACCTTGAAATTGAAGGTGGACGGTTGACAGGACGCTACCTTGGAGATATTGTCGACGGCCGCCGCAAGGCAGAATTGCTTCGGTTGCTGGCACAAGTGGAGAATGTCGATATAGCACAGACCATCGCTGTAGGCGATGGTGCCAACGACTTACCCATGCTCACCACTGCCGGACTTGGCATCGCCTTCCACGCCAAACCAAAAGTCAAGGCCAACGCCCCGCAAGCCATTTCGACCATCGGTATCGATGGCGTACTATATTTTCTCGGATTTAAGGACTCTTTCATATGAAACATCACCTCACGGCCTTGGCCTTTGCCTTGGCTACTTTATGCACCATGAGTGCTCAGACGGATAAACCTCCCTTTAACCCTGACGAGCACACTACTTTCACCACCGATCGCGCCGACGGACGCTACGTCAGTTCTCGCGCCATCGCTCACAAGATGATGCAAAATCGTCCACCCCGGTTGCATTACGATGCAAATATGGATTCGGCACAGATGGTTCTATGGCAACAAGATGTAGCCCAAACTATGGCACGACTGATGAAACACCCCGAGGGAGCGGTTGCTCCTGCCAAAAAGTTGGGTCAATGGCAACGCGACGGTTATAGGCTGGAACGGTGGGAATCATACCCTCTGGAGGACGCTGCCGTTCCCTATATTGTTTTGGTTCCCGACGGTGTTGATGCCGATAACCCCGCGCCCGGTATACTTTGCATTCCCGGCTATGGCCAGACCAAAGAACTTTTAGCGGGGGAGACTGCTATAGACCCTGATAAATCCGAAGTCAAAGAGACCAAAGCTGCAATGGGTCGGTTATATGCCAAGGAGGGCTATGTCGCCGTCATCGTCGATAATCCTGCATTTGGCGAGAGCGACGACCTCGAACGACTCTCAGGCAAGTGGGCCGGCGACTATGTCACATTTGCCCGTGCGCTGCTCGAACTCGATTGGAACTATCTGGGCTATACGTCGTATGTGGACCAGGTGATTCTGGATTGGATGAAGAGTCAGCCTGAAATTCGCCGCGACCGTCTTGTGGTGAGCGGATTCTCCCTTGGCACAGAGCCGCTCATGGCTATCGGCGTGATGGATCCGGAAATTTATGCTTTTGTTTACAACGACTTCCTGTGTACAACCCGTGAACGTGCTTTGGTAATGACCAAACCAGACCAGAAGGGTAACCGCCCCTGGCCCAACGACATAGCGCACCTGATTCCTGGTTTTCTGGTAGAATTCGACTTCCCCGACCTGGTAGCTGCGTTGGCTCCCCGTCCAGTCATCTGCACCGAAGGGGGCATGGATCGCGATTTCAATATGGTTCATTCGGCATTTGCAAATGCCGGTGTTCCCCAAGCGTTTGAGTCGCATCATTATGCAAAATATTCTGATGAAGCCGACCGTGTTCCTCTCGATACTATGCCCGAAGGAATTGACCGCGACACATTCTTCCGCCTGGCCAATGTGGACCCGCCGAATCACTATTTCAAGGCGGAGTTTATACTTCCGTGGCTGAAAGAAGTTTTGAAGCCTTAGTATATGGATGTGAAGATTGAGCCAACGTGGAAGGATGTCCTTGCCGACCAATGGAATCAACCCTACTTCGCCAAACTTACCGAGTTCGTCAAGACTCGCTACCGAAGCGGAGTAGCCTACCCTGCTCCGGACCGAATTTTCAGTGCCTTTGACGCCTGTCCTTTCGACCGAGTAAAGGTTGTCATTCTGGGCCAGGACCCGTATCACGGTCCCGGTCAGGCTAACGGACTTTGTTTCTCTGTAAATCCCGGTGTGAAATTACCTCCTTCACTTGAAAACATCTTCAAGGAGATACAGGCCGACTTGGGCATGGACGGACCGTTGCCGGAGAGCGGAGACTTGTCCTCATGGGCGGCTCAAGGAGTGCTGCTGCTCAACAGCACCCTCACTGTCGACGCTCACCGAGCCGGTTCGCATCAAGGTGCGGGCTGGGAAATATTCACCGACGCCGTAATCGATAAGTTAAACACTGAACGCGAGGGACTTGTGTTCATGTTGTGGGGCTCCTATGCCATTAATAAAGGGCGCCTTATTGACCGACAAAAGCATCTTGTCCTGACATCACCCCATCCTTCGCCGTTATCAGCTTACCGCGGATTCTTCGGCAACCGGCATTTTTCACAAGCCAACAATTATTTAATCAACCAGGGAAAGGAGCCAATAAAATGGTTGTAAGGAAGTTATGGCTTTTATTTTTATTTCTGCCATTGAGCTTAATGGCAGAAGATACGATGCCCGGAGTGTTCGACGAACATATAAAGTCGTTACGCATCCACATGGCCGGTAACGACTTCGGAGCTCCCATAGTAGTGCTTGGAACCGACGACAGGATTCTTATCGAGTTTGATCATCTGGCTGAGGATCGCGAGTACTTTCGGTACTCCCTGGTTCATTGCAATGCCAACTGGCAACCTTCAGGATTGGTGGATTCGGAGTTTCTCGATGGTTTCAATGAAGGGACTATCGAAACATTTGATTTTTCACGGGCTACTAAAACCCATTATGTCCATTACGAACTGACAATCCCCAACGAGCAGGTTCAACCCAGAATATCCGGAAATTATCTGCTGAAGATTTATGCCGAGGATGACCCTGATACTACCCTGCTTCAGTGCCGCTTCATGGTCAGCGAGGCCACTGCAAAGGTGGGAGCAAATGCCTCCGCTCAAACTGATATTGATTACAATGCAAATCATCAGCAAGTCAGCGTGATGGTCGATATAGAGGATGTGCCGGTTGAAGACCCGTTTAATGACCTTCGTATATATGTGAGTCAGAATGGCCGAATGGACAATGAAACCTCTGTTACTCAGCCACTTCGGGTTTCGGGCACAAAACTTTTCTTCGAGCACCGGCCGCGCTTTATTTTCGAAGCCGGGAATGAGTATCGCCGGTTTGAAGCAATTTCCGATTATTATCCTGGCATGAATGTGGAGAGCATACGTTTTTATGAGCCGTATTACCACTATAATATTGTTCCTGATTTACCCCGCGCCGACGAGTCGTACGTGTATGACGAGACACAGAACGGTCGGTTTTTCATCCGGGAGTATAATTCCGATGACAGCGACATCGAAGCCGATTATGGCGTAATGCACCTGTCGCTGAAGATGGATGAGATGCCCGGCACGATGGTGTTTGTCGACGGTGACTTTGTGCAACGCCGTTTTGACGAGAATTCACGGCTCCATTATAACCAACTTACAGGCGCTTATGAACGTGCTTTTCTGCTCAAACAGGGGGCCTATAACTATCAGTATCTCGTGGTTCCACCCGGAGGAAAAAGAGGTTATACTGCTCAAGTGGAAGGTAACCATTTTCAAACCATCAACGAATACTTAATTAAGGTGTACCACCGACGCCGTGGGGAACGCTACGACCGTCTTATTGGTACTGCTACAATTAGAACTGAAATTTAAATGCTTGAAATTCAGAATACTTTAGTCTCCATGGATGTGGTGGAGAAATTTTTCTGCTGCGACCTGGACGCCTGCCACGGCCAGTGTTGCCTCGACGGTGACGCCGGGGCTCCCCTCGAAGAAGGCGAAGCCGATAAAATTCGCCAACTGCTGCCGGAAATTTTCAACAACCTTCTCCCCGGCGCACAGCGTGAGATTCTTGAAAACGGCGTGAGTTATATCGACCCTGACGGCGACGAGGTGACATCTTTGGTGGAAGGTACCAACTGCGTCTTTGCAACCCTGGACGAAAAGGGACAGTGGCTATGTGCCATTGAGAAGGCTTACCGAGAGGGACGTCTTGACTTCTACAAACCTATTTCATGCCACCTATATCCGGTTCGTCTGGCCAAATATCCGTCGTTCACAGCCGTAAACTTCCACAAATGGAAAATATGCAAGGCTGCTGAAGTTATGGGCAGGGCAAAGAAGATTCGTGTATACCAATTCCTGGAAGGTCCGCTGACACGTAAATTCGGCCCCGAATGGTATGCGGAACTGAAAGAAACTTGCGACGAATACCTGCGTCAGAATCCCGACAAATGAAAAAGCCCGCTTTCGGCGAGCTTTTTCGTTTTGCTAAATTGATGGTTCAGAGGATGCTTGCCTTGATGGTGTCGCAGATATAACGAACATCATCGTCGGAGACGTATGGACCTGCGGGGAGACATATGCCAACCTTGAACAGTGCCTCGCTCACACCGTTCACATACGCGGGATTATTCTTGTAGACCGGTTGTTTGTGCATGGGTTTCCACAACGGGCGAGCTTCGATGTTTGCCTCATCGAGAGCCATGCGCAGAGCTTCCACGTTGTCGTTGGGCTGGCAGTCGGTAGTCGGAACCGATGCGGCATGAATCACACCTGCAGCGCCACCCACTGCGCCGGTAATCACCTTCTTATATGCATTTTCCTGACCCTTTACCTTAACATCGGGATCAATGGTGGCTGTGCAGAGCCAGAAGTTTGAGTCGAATTCTGGTGCAGGATTGGTGTGCATTTTAATGCCCTTTACATCCTTCAACAATTCGCAGTACAATTCCTGAACATGCTGATGGTGAGCAATATGTTCCTCCAGGATAGTCATCTGTCCCCGACCTATGCCTGCGCTGATGTTACTCATGCGGTAATTGTAACCGATGGCCTCATGCTGATAGTAGGGATAAGATTCTCGTGCCTGGGTAGCGTACCACATAATCTTGTGCTTGTCTTCTTCATTCTGGCAGATGAGTGCTCCTCCGCCGGAAGTGGTGATCATCTTATTGCCGTTGAAGCTCAGGACACCAAACTTGCCGAAGGTGCCCAGGACTTGGCCTTTGTAGCGGGACCCGAATCCTTCTGCGGCGTCCTCAATGACGGGGATGTCATACTTTTTGGCGACCGCCATGATTTCGTCCATCATGTAAGGCATGCCATAGAGGGCCACGGGGATGATTGCTTTGGGTTTCTTGCCGGTCTTGGCAATGCGGTCAGCAATGGCATCGTCAAGAAGTTTGGGGTCAACGTTCCATGTCTCGGGCTCCGAGTCCACGAAAACGGGGGTTGCACCTACATATGTTACCGGGTGACTCGAAGCGCAGAAAGTGAACGATTGCACCATCACCTCATCGCCGGGTCCGACACCGGCTGCAACCAGAGCCAGATGCACAGCCGCCGTCCCTGCCGACAATGCCACCACCTCCGTGTGAAGAGGCTCTGCTCCCACCCGATGATTAACAAATTTCTTAAGGTCCTCCTCAAAGCCATTCACATTAGGGCCCAGAGGTA
>CAYNHP010000075.1:0-9641 GCA_964397235.1 uncultured Bacteroides sp.
AAAGTATTGAAAGAAGGCAACTATAAATAATCAGTTATTCCGATATTCACCCGGGGTGATACCAGTCTTCTTCTTGAATAAACGTATAAAGTAATTAGGAGTTCCAAATCCTAATGTATCGGCAATCTGATTGATGTTCATATCGGTAATGTCAATCAGATTTTTTGCTTCTGCTATAATCCTGCTTTGAATATAAGCACGTGCGCTTACCCCCAATGAGGAATGAGATATTTTATTTAGATAATTGGTGGTTATGCAGAGTCGATCTGCGTAATACTCGACATCATGATGTCTGTAAAGTTCGCTCCCGACAAGATTTACAAATCCGGTAGCATAATTTCTAACTGGGAGTTCTTTTGTCTCATGACCATTTTGCTGATACTCTTTTTCTATGAGCAGTATCAGATGCCATAGCTGGGCACGGAGAAGATCATTAAATTTATTATGTGAGGAGATTTCTTCAATCATCTCAATAATCATATCCCTTATCCACAAAAAGCCCTTTTCCGACACCGGAATGAATGGGTCATGACTGGCGGATTGAAGAAATGCCGGTCGTTGAAGTATCAAAGGGTCTTTAACTACAGACATAAGAAAATCAGGCTCAAAGATTACCACTTTTCCCTTTATTTGCGGATCATTTTCCCATTCCCATATCTCTCCCGGAAGCCCACATACGATAGTGTTGGGCCCGACTGTTTGACGGACACCATTAAGTGTCAGATTAGTTTCTCCTTCCTCAACCAGTATGAAACAATAAAAGGATTCACGATGAACCGGGAATTTTAATATACCCGGCTTTATGGCATCAAATTCCATTGCATCACATCGTTGGTCAGAACCATACTTATTACGATAGAATTTATATAGTTTAATCTCTTTCATATTAAAGGGTTCTATTTCGTCAGTGCAAAATTACTAAAATTTATCCATAGCACAAAACGTGACAATAGACAGACCAGGCCATGAATACTGATTTGTCTATTGGAAAAAGTCAAATTCCGACATGACGTGATGGGAAACGTGGCGGGATTACCGGAAGTGGAAAGCGAGGCATTGGTTCTGCAACCATTGAGGGCTTATGCCCTGGCTCGGTATTGGTCGGTTGAACGACAACGGAGTTTGAGGGAGTTTCCGATTTGACAGCAGACTGAGGCTGTTGGGATTGCGCCAGTTTATTCTCCGTGCCGTCATTCTCATTGTGCTTGGGCGCAAGATCCTACTCTCGCTATGTCTTCTTGCAGTATAGCCGGATCATTCAATCACAGATCAGAACCATGTTTACCGGCGCGTTGGACATGATAAAAATATCACAATCATAAACAGTCTTAGTTTAGGAATAGAAATATTGTGACCACTGTTCCGGTTGCCAACAATGCCAGTGCGAGTTTCTCGCCGGGGGTGAAGAGCGGTGCCCCGGGGTAGGCTTCCCTACGTGCTTTGATATAGAAGCCGATACCAATTATATAAAAAGCCGAAGTCATCATCATCGCAATCACCCCTCCGGCATATGCCATCCAAAGGCAGAATATTATGGTGATGATAGCCAAAGTCCTAACGGGCCATCGGTCGGCTTTTTTCAGCAAGAACAAGCCCGTAAAGAAATAGCATGGTATAATCATGAGGACTGTAATATGAAGAGCTGCAAGGTAAACATCGTCGGCCATTACAACCATAATCAGGAAGAGTTCCATAACGATACTTGATGCAAAGAGTCCGAAAGCCGGCATATTGTGGCGGTTTAGTTTTCGGAATGCACTCGGCAAGATGCCCACCAGAGAAGCCTCATAAGGAACCTGGGCGACCACCAATGTCCATGCCACCCATCCGCCGAGCAAGGATATGATTACCGCAGATATCACAAACCAATATGCCCATGGGCCTATGCTGTCCCTGAGGATATAAGCAATCGAAGGGTCCTGTAACCCGGCAAGCCGGGCGCGACACATCAAGCCGAAGCACAATAGAGTAACTGCAACATACAGGACCAGCGAGATTATGAAGCCGGCAATTCCCGCCCGTCCTACATCTGAACTCCGTTTGGCACGAGCCGACATCATGACAGCCCCTTCCACTCCGAAGAAGCAGAATAAGGTAATCATCATGGTTTGTTTTACCTGGGTAGCAACATTTCCTATCCCCGCCGTTGCGCCCCATATGTCAGCCTCAAACAAACGGGCCTTGAAAAACAGTGAAAAAACAAATATGATAAAAATCAACATTACCACCTTGACTCCGGCCAGAAGAGTGTTGATGAATTTTGCGGTCCTGATACCCTCTGCAACGATGAAATACATAAGCCAGATAAGAGCGGAACCAAAAATCACCGTTTCTTTGCCATGGTTGAGCAACACCGGGAAGAAAGCACCGCAAGAGTCGTTTAGCATTACAGCATAAGCCACATTGGAAAAGGCAGTACAAAGCCAATACCCCCATGCGATGTTGAATCCGGCAAAGTTGCCGAAACCCGCTTGGGCGTACTGGTAAATACCCGCATTGTATTGGGGATAATGTTGGCTGAGCCACTTAAAAGAAAGAACTAATGGCAAGATACCTAACCCGGTGACCAACCAGGAGATAAATACCGCTCCGGGGGAGGCAACGGATGCCATGTTTTGGGGTAGGTTGTAGATGCCTACACCCACCATCAGGTCGAAGACCAAAGCCGTCAGGCCCCAGAAACCAAGTTTTCCGCTTGATAACATTATAAATCTCAGGTGTGATATTTCATCATGTCGGGCAGATCCCGGAAGCCGAGAGAACGGTAGACAGGACGCCCGTCGTCGGTCGTTTCGAGATATATTTTCCCGCACTTTCTCTGCATGGATTCTTCCAGCAGTCGCGTCACGATTTGGTGCGCTATGCCATGATTGCGGAAAGGCTCCCGAACATAGATGTTCATAAGGTAAGCACACCGCCCGGAGGGATTGTCCGGGGACGGAAGTTCTTCGGTAAAGCACACTGCCCCGCACCCGCATTCTTTGCCATCGATATCGGCCACCAATGCAAAGTGCGACCCGTCGGCCATATGCTTTTCATAGTAGGCGCGATTTGCATTGAGCAAAGGGTCATCGGCCGTTTGGCCGAACACATGTTCTATTACCTCCTTACGCCAACGCATCAATGTGGGAACGTCCTTGATTTCTCTCAGATTCATACCGATGGTTGCCAATTACTTGTACGCGCCTTCTTTCAACACCTTGGGAAGTGACTTCATGTCAATTTTACCGCGGTGAGTAAGTGGCAGTTCGTGCATTTCAACGAAGAACTCGGGCACCATAAAGTCCGTAAGCTTGGACTTGAGATATTGGCGGACATCGTGAAGAGAGAAGCCTTTGCGAGGCACAATGTAGGCGACCAGATAGTGGAGTCCGCCTTCGTCCAGGAATGCACGAACTATTCCGCGTTCCACTTCCGGATACTCATTCAACACGTTCTCAACTTCCTCGGGCTCAACTCGCTTGCCAAGAATCATCACCTGCTCATCGCGGCGATGAAGGAAAGCCATATTGCCGTCAGGGAGTACATAGCCCATGTCGCCGCTCCGATAGAAACGGGTGCCGTCGGGGAGAGTAACGAAATTGGCTTGTTCGGGTGGATTTCCAAGATACCCCCGATTAACCCCTTCGCCGAAGATACAGATTTCTCCAACTTCGCCTTTGGGTACCTCTTTGAAATGCTTGTCGAGAATCTTCACCTCCACGCCCTTGATAGCTTTGCCGATGGAAAAGGTGCCGTCGTCAAGCGGTTCTGCATTGTCCACACGGAAATAATTTGAGCATACGCAGGTTTCGGAAGGCCCGTAGGTATTGTAGATTCGGATTCCCTTGTTCCGAAGGTTAGTGATATAGCTTGCCCTGATTACATCACCTCCGCTGATGATGAGGTTAACAGTTTTGGGCAGAAGTTCGGGTTTCTTATTTAGGTCAGCGATAAGATATGGGAAACCGTCGATGATAGTCACACCATGGCGGGAACAAAAGTCCATCATTCCACTCAAAGGTCCATTGTGTACTTCTATAGTCGGAATAGCCAGAGTGGCTCCGTTAAGTAGAGTCGTAAATACTTCCTCCACAAAGATATCGAATGAGCAGACGGAGTACTGAAGCATCACGTCGCCGGGACCAGTGTGCATCTCGGCCTCGAAAGCCTCACAGTAGTTCACTACCGAGTGATTTTCCTGAATTACACCTTTGGGTTTGCCGGTGGTGCCGGAAGTGTATAGGATGTATGCGATACCGTCAGGGGTCGAGCGGTCGACAAATGACTCCTCGGCCGGCTGTAAATTCTCGCAGTAGTCGTCGGTTATGACGAGCTTCACCCCGGCGGTCTTCATCATGTAGTCAATGCGGTCCTTGGGCAGGAATGGTTCTGCCGGAACATAAGCAGCCCCGCTTTTGAGCACAGCCAGCATCGCGGCTATCTGCTCTGCCCCATGGTGCATCACGATGCCGATGAACGACTGCTTTTGATTATTAAATTTCGCAACAATCGCATCTACCATAGAGCCGAGCTGTGAGTAAGTGATTGTACGGTTATCTTCAACGATGGCTGCGTTATCAGGAAATTTTGACACCATTTCCTTGAAACGGCTATATATGGTTCGTTTGCTCATAATCGAATGTTACTATATTATTTCTTTAATATCAGGTTGTTACAGTCCGAGTTCCTTGCGCTTTTTGGCGCTCAGATGGTCAACAATCAGTTGATAACCACTTTTGATGATATCCTTGATTTTGCTTCCAGGCATATCGGAATCAAGCTTGATTCCGAGCCAGTGTTCTTTATTCATATGCCATGCCGGAAAAGCGGCTTGATATCCGGACTGCAATTCTGAAATTTCTTCAGGGTCACATTTTACGTCGATAAACTTCTCGTCAGGGTTAAAGAGGCAAAACCATTTGCCGCCAACCTTGAAAGTCACCAGCATTTGATATTGAGGTTCAGTCCAAGGTTGATCTTCCTCGGCACCTTTCAGTGAAAGGCAATAGTTTCTTAATTCTTCAGTGTTCATAATCAAATTCTTTTATAATTCGAACATATCGGAAACAATAAAGTTGAACAGCTGATAAATTAAGAGTGAAACGTACCATGATAGTCACCTTTTGTGCTATTGTGCCCCAAGACGATAGAATGTCGTAAATGCTTTAGAGAAAAGTGCAAATGAGCCCGGTAATAAAAAAGCAAAAGCAAGCCGCTGAGAAACAGTGGCTTGCTTTGATGTACACCCGTAGGGAATCGAACCCTAATCTAAGGAACCGGAATCCTTTATTCTATCCATTAAACTACGGGTGCAGAATGATAACACAAAATTACTCAAAATTTCGCCTCGCACCAAATAATCTGCCTTAAATCTTCGAAACATTCTTTTGGCGGGGCAAAAATAACAGAGAAGGCTTGTGGACAGCAAACCTCCGATGTATTAGGTAACGTGGTGATTATGAGTCCAGTCGCGGGATATTATGTTCGCGGATAAGGTCCAGTGCAGGTTGCCAACCCTTATCGGCGGCTTCGTAGAGATACTGCACAGCCTTAAAGGAGTCCTGCTCCACGCCCAGGCCTTCGTTATAACAAAGGGCAAGGTGGTAGAGGGAATCGGGTTCGCCTGATTCTGCAGCTACGGTGAACCATTTCACCGCCTCAACATAATCCTGCTCCACTCCGCGTCCTTCATAGTACATGGCACCGAGTCCGAATTGACCTTCGCGGTTGCCAAGCTCGGCAGCCATCTGATAGAGTTTGAAAGCTCGTTCGAGGTCCGGCTCAACGCCTATTCCTTTATCGAAAAGCAGGGCGCAGTTCGACATGGCTTCAGCGTGCCCGAGTTCAATTGCCTTCTCGTACCATTCGATTGCCTTGTCGATGTCCGGCTCTACTCCTTCGCCACGACGATAGCACACGCCGAGGTCGTACATAGCTGCAACGTTTCCTTGCTCGGCAGCTTCCTGGAAACATTTGAAGCCCTTAACTTCATCCTGACTACAACCGATTCCATGACAATAACAGATGCCGAGCATTTCCATGGAAGGCGGATATTCGTCGGCGCTGAGGCGGAAGTGCTTGAAGGCTTCGCGGCCGTCCTGCTCCTCCACCACTCCGTGGAGATACATTCGGCCGAGCTCGTACAACGCTCCCGGCTGGTCCTCTTTGGCGGCCTCCTTGAACCAGCGGTTGGCAGCTTTATAGTCCTGCTCCACACCTTCGCCATATAAGTAATGCATTCCATAACGCCAGCATGCAAGAGGAAATCCTGTCTGTGCTGACTTATCCAGCCACTTCATTGCCTCAGGCACATTACGGGTGTTTTCATCAGCGGTGTAAAGGCAGTAGAGGTTGAAATAGGCATTGGCGGGAAAGGCCCGGTCGGCTGCTTTGAGATATGCCTCGCGAGCCTTATTCATCGACTTTTGGACTCCGAAGCCATTCATATAACACGTTCCTACATCGTTCCATGCGCGGTCGTGTCCTGCATCTGCAGCTTTTTGGTACATCATAAAGGCACCTTCGGGGTCTTTGAATTCATCAGGGCCCAGGCGCATGATGTTCCCCAGAAAGTACATAGCCTCGACGTGGCCGGCATCAGCGGCGCGCTGATACCACATTGAAGCGTTGTAGAGGTCGGGCCCCGACTCATCGCCACGTTCGCTGATAGTGCCGAGGGTGAACATCGAATCCATGTTGCCCAAGTCGGCTGCTTTATTGTAAAGGCGGAGGGCCTCTTGCTTATCGCCGCGGTCGTTGAGGAAGTCGCCCAGGAGGTCCATCACTCCTGAGTGATCGTCGTCGGCCAATGCACCTGCGTAACGGATGGCGAGGTCTTTTTCTTCGACCACGAAGTAAAGAGTATGAAGTGCGCGGATATACCCGAGTTCGGCAGAGCGACGAAGATATTTCAGCGATAGTTCCTTGTTGTGAGGAGTACGCGATCCGGAGTTAAGCTCGCAGGCGTAGGCATAGAGTGCCGGGGGATAATCCTGGTGTGCGGAGAATGCTATGGCACGGATGGCCTTATTATATAGGTATTCGTCGCAGTTTTCATCGTTGAGGCATCGGACATGGCAGGCATAGGTGGCTTCGGGGTCGCCGGCCTCTTCGCGCAGACGGAGGTCGCGCACTGTGTCGTATTCCCCTGCAAAGTCATTGTTAAACTCCGGACGTCCGGGCATAAACATATCTTCGAGAGCTTTACGGGCGTAGGTGCAGCCCGTCTCGGCCGAAAGGGTGAAGAGTTGGAAAGCTTCTGCGATGTCGACTTGCTTGCCCTTGAGTCCAAAGAGCGAGTCGATGCCTTTCTCATACAAGGCAACAGGAGAACGGAAGTAACGATCGATAAAATTCATAAGTAAGTTGCGTTTTTCGGTTAGATATACCATCCGGAGGCAAAAGGTCAACAACACCTCCGAACTACCCACAAAGTTAAGCAATTTTTATACCAAAAGCAAGAGGCGCAGCCAAAAAAAATTGGCTTGCCTTGGGCGGAAATTGGCAAAATGGATTTTATTGCTTATCTTTGCGCAAAATAAGAAAATGATATGATTACACAGGAACAATTAAAAGAGACTTTTGAGCGTATGCTTGCGCTGAGGAGGTATCTTTGACATCGACGGGAAGAAAATAGCCGTCGAGGAAGAGCAACTGCGCACCATGGCCGACGGATTTTGGGAAAATGCCGCCGCTGCCCAGAAGCAGATGAAGAAAATCAAGGATCTGCAGAAGTGGATTGCTGACTACGCCGAGCTCGAAGGAGCGATGGACGAGGTGAAACTTTCGCTGGAGTTCTATAAAGAAGAGATTGTTACCGAAGCCGAGGTTGATGCAGCCTATGCCAAGGCGTTCAAGCTCCTGGAGGACCTCGAGCTGCGCAATATGCTGCGCCGCGAAGAGGACATCATGAGTGCGGTGCTCAAAATCAACTCAGGCGCCGGTGGAACAGAGAGCCAGGACTGGGCGTCGATGCTGATGCGAATGTATATGCGGTGGGCCGAGGCTCATGGCTATAAACTTTCCGTGGCCAACCTGCTTGAAGGCGACGAAGCGGGCATCAAGAGTTGCACACTGAACATTGAGGGAGACTTTGCTTACGGCTTTCTCAAAAGCGAGAACGGCGTCCACCGCCTGGTGCGCGTTTCGCCATACAACGCCCAAGGCAAGCGCATGACCTCATTCGCCTCGGTGTTTGTAACTCCTCTGGTCGATGACACCATCGAAATCAAGGTTGAGCCTGCCCTGCTCTCCTGGGACACCTTCCGCTCCGGTGGAGCCGGCGGTCAGAATGTGAACAAGGTAGAATCCGGCGTGCGCCTGCGATATCAGTTTACGGACCCCTACACGGGCGAAAAAGAAGAGATTCTCATCGAAAACACCGAAACCCGCGACCAGCCCAAGAACAAGGAGAATGCCCTCCGACAGCTGCGCTCGATTCTTTATAGCAAGGAGCTCGAACACCGCATGCAGGAACAGGCCAAGGTAGAGGCCGGTAAGAAGAAAATCGAATGGGGCTCGCAGATACGCAGCTATGTCTTCGACGACCGCCGCGTGAAGGACCACCGCACCAACTATCAGACATCCGATGTAAACGGAGTGATGGATGGCGACCTTGACGACTTCATAAAGGCTTACCTGATGGAGTTCTCCGAAGCTAATGCCGAACAAGAATAAGAATGATGCCTATGAGCCGCGACAAACGACTTTTACTCATCGTAAATCCCAATTCGGGGACCGTAGCTAAATCCAAACTGCTTCCAACCATAACAGAAACGTTGGACCAATTCCGCCTTCCGTACGACCTCGTATTCACGCGCGAAGCCGGCCATGGGCACCTACTGGCCAAGCAGGCCGTGAAGGAAAACTACTATGGCGTACTGGCATGCGGGGGCGACGGGACGGTGAACGAAATCGGGTCCGCCCTGGCGGGCTCCGACACGGCCATGGGCATCATTCCGTGCGGATCGGGCAACGGCCTGGCGCGACATCTGGGCATACCGGTGGATGTGGAAGGGTCTATACGAATCCTTGCCGAAGACAACATCATCAACGCCGACTATGCAACCGGCAATGATACCCCTTTCTTCTGCACATGCGGAATGGGGTTCGACGCAGCTGTGAGCCAACGGGCTTCGGGAGAAAAGAAACGTGGCCTGGCTATGTATATTCGTAATGCCGCCACTGAGTTTGTTAATTTTTCTCCGAAGGATTATATTATAGAGTGTAACGGCGTAGAACTCACACGCCATGCCTTCATTGTAGCCATCTGCAATGCTTCGCAGTACGGCAACAACGCTTTCATCGCCCCCCAGGCTTCCATAACCGACGGTATGCTGGACGTGATGGTGGTCCGCAGCAGCAATATGCTCGAGCACGCAATGGTGGGCATGGACATGCTCACGGGGATGATTGGCAAAAACACAATGGTTGATTCTTTCCGCGCAGACCATCTGAAGATTACACGCAGCGAACCGGGTCCGGTGCACTTCGACGGCGACTCCTGCGAAATGCCGGCAGAGATTATAATTGATTGCCATCCGGGTGCGCTTAAGATATTCACCTCGCGCCGCGAATCCACCTTCCGCCCCCTTGTGACTCCCTTGCAGATGCTCGTCCGCGACGTCGGCCTCGAAATCAAGCACCTTTTCGAATAAAAG
>CAYNHP010000076.1:0-9596 GCA_964397235.1 uncultured Bacteroides sp.
GTGGTCAACTGGCCCATGGGGCGCGTGCTCATGTCCTACTACGCCTCCAAATATGTCCGCCTCATCACCGGCCTGCCCGTCCACGACACCACCGCCGGCTATGTGTGCTACCGCCGGCGCGTCCTCGAAGCCCTGCCCCTGGACAACATCAAATTCAAGGGCTACGCATTCCAGATTGAAATGAAGTTCACCGCCCACAAGTACGGCTTCAAGGTCGTCGAAGTGCCCATAATCTTCGTGAACCGCGTGCTGGGCACGTCCAA
Source organism: uncultured Bacteroides sp. (assembly GCA_964397235.1). Classification (GTDB taxonomy): domain Bacteria; phylum Bacteroidota; class Bacteroidia; order Bacteroidales; family Muribaculaceae; genus CAG-873. The sequence goes on from CAYNHP010000076.1 coordinate 264, forward strand.
GATGAGCTCCGGAATCTTCGGCGAGGCCGTATTCGGAGTGGTGCGCCTCAAATGGAACAGCTTTTTCAAGAAATATCCTGATTATTCCCGCAAATGAGCACGACGCTGGTAAAAGACGTACGCCCCGTATTTCCCGACCACGTGGGGCCCCTGGGGTGGGTCACCATCCGCGACGGGCGCTTTGAGCAGTTCGGCACCGGTCCCATATGGCCCGGACGCTTCGACACGGTGCTCGACGGCGGCGGCGACCTGATGATGCCCGGCCTTATCGACACCCACGTCCACTTCCGCGACCCCGGGTTTCCCGACCTCACCAACGTTGAGGCCGAAAGCACCGCCGCCATGCGCGGAGGCATCACCACCGTGTTCGACATGCCCAACACCAACCCCTCCACAACATCCGTGGAGGACTTCGAGGAGAAAGTGGAGCTCTTCCGCAACCATTGCGTCACCAACTTCCGCCTCTTCCTGGGCGCCGCCCCCGGCATCATGGACGAGCTGCCCTACCTCAACCGCAAATACCTCGCGGGCGTGAAGTTGTTCTGGGGCTCAACCACCGGCTCCTCATCCATGCCCGACCCCCGCGAACTGGCCATCCTTTTCCGCTACTGTGCCAAGCGTGGCATCGTCATCATGGTCCATGCCGAGGATAACGCCGTCGTCAAGCGCCACACCGACGCCCTGTGCCGGCGCTACAACACCACCGAAAAATACATACCCATCGGCGAGCACCGCCGCATCCGCGACGAAGAGGCATGCTTCGAAGCCTCACGCCAGGCCATCGCCCTGGCCCACCGCTACGGCACACGCCTCCACCTGGCCCACGTCTCCACCCTCAAGGAACTCATGCTGCTCGACGGCGGCCCGGTGGAAAGCAAGCAGATCACTGCCGAAACCACCCCGCTCTACCTCAACGAGCGCCTGGCCCAGAAACCCACCTACCGCGTCAAGGTCAACCCGGCCGTCAAAGGCGCCCGCGAAGCCAGGGGACTCCAGGAAGCCGTGCGCCTGGACCTTATCGACACCCTGGCCACCGACCACGCACCCCACCCGCTGGCCGACAAGAAGCGTCAGACCATAGCAGCCAAGTCCGGCGCCCCGTGGGTACAGTTCGCCCTGCCGCTGCTGCTGGAAACTTTCGAACCCGAAATCATAGCCCGCAAGATGGCCCTGGCCCCCGCGCGCCTGTTCGGCCTCGAAGGGCTCGGACTGCTCCGCCGGGGCTATCATGCCGATTTCTCGCTGGTAAAGAAAGTGGAAGAGTACAACGTCAGCGATGACGACGTGCTCAGCCCCTACGGATGGACCCCCCTGCGCGGCCTCACCCTCACCCACCGCGTCACCCTCACCCACCGCGCCAACCTCGAACGGTAACACAAGCCCTTTGGGCTCTTTATGATTTATCGGGATTAATCAGGATTAACCGGGATTAATCCCGATTATTCATTTTTGGTGGAAAGCCCACATCCGTGCTGCGGGCGCCACCCATGTTCTCCATACTTTTTGATGCATTGTGTGGCAAATTTGTTGCCATGCGCCTTTTTTGCCACTGTCCGCAACATTCGTTATTGGCTTTCCTTATAACAAGGGGTAATTTTGCGGCAGAAAAACTTTAAAAATCACAATAGCATGAAAAGATCCTTTCTCAGCGCGCTCCTGATGATTCTGCTCGCAGTAGCTGCGCACGCACAGGTAAATATATCTGTGCAGGGCACGGTCCTCTCAGCCACCGACGATGAGCCCCTGATCGGCGCATCGGTAAAATGTGAGGCAAATGGAGCCGGTGCCGTAACCGACATCGACGGTAACTTCCAAATCACTGTTCCCGAAGATGCTTTCCTGACTGTTTCCTATGTAGGCTTCACCACAGCCGAAGTGCTGGCCCAACCCCAGCTCAACATCTACCTTAATGAGAACAGCGACGTGCTGGACGAACTGGTCGTTGTCGGTTATCAGACCGTACGCAAGGCCGACCTTACCGGCGCCGTTTCGGTAGTTTCCACCAAGAGCCTCGAAACCATGAGCGACGCCGACCCCATGCGCGCACTCCAGGGTAAGGTGCCGGGCATGACCATCACCGGCAACGGTTCGCCCGTGGGCACCGGAACCGTACGCATCCGCGGTATCGGCTCCTTCAACGCCTCCCAGGACCCTCTGTTCATCATCGACGGCGTGCCCACCACCGCTACCCTCAACTCCCTCAACGCCAACGACATCGAGAGCATGCAGGTGCTCAAGGACGCCGCTTCCGCTTCTATCTACGGTTCGCGCGCTGCAAACGGTGTGATCATCATCACCACCAAGAAGGGTAAGATGGCCGAAAACCAGAAAGTGAACGTAAGCTTCTCGGCCAACTTCACCGCTTCCTTCTATACCTCCCAGAGCACCATGAAGCTGCTCGACACCCAGGGCTACGCCACCGCCATGGCTCAGGCCGCCCTCAACGACGGCATCGACCCCGTGGGCTACGCATCCAGCTACGGCCTCAACCTCAACGCCGCTTCCGGCTACCCCGTCCATGTCTACAACCCCGCCACCGGCCAGTATGTTGACTACACCGTCAACGGCCTCTACGACGGCTTCATCAACACCAAGAAGACAATGCTCATGTCCAACACCGACTGGCTCAAGGAAATTTCACACACCGCCTTTTCCCAGAACTACGACGTGGCCGTGAGCACCGCTTCCGAAAAGGGCACTTCTTTCTTCTCCCTGGGCTACCGCAACAACCAGGGTATCATCCGCTACTCTAATTTCGAAAACCTCTCCGCCCGCTTCAACACCACATATAATATATCCAAGGTTGTGAGCGTGGGCGAGAACTTCACCCTGACCTACACCGACCAGTGCGACCGCTACCCGATGGAAAACGCCCTGAAGATGCCCTCGGCAGTACCCGTCTATGAAATCGACGGCACCACCTTCGGCGGCCCTGTAGGTTCGATGCCCGACCGCCAGAATCCCGTGCGTGAAATCGTGTTCAACCGCGACAACGCCCTCAAAATCTGGCGCCTGTTCGGCAACGCCTTCGTCGACATCAAACCCATCAAGGGCCTGGTGCTCCGCTCCAACTTCGGTCTGGACTACGACGCTGCCTTTATCCACTCATATAACTACACCTACCACAGCGACATCGTCAACAACGACACCAACTCCACCACCATGTCGCAGGCAAACGACTCCAAGTGGACCTGGACCAACACCGCCAACTACAACTTCGTCATCAAGGACGAGCACATGTTCACCGTGCTGCTGGGTATGGAAATGTTCCGTCAGAACCGCATCGACTTCGCCGGCTACAACGAGAACTACGACCTCGAAACCCCCGACTACATGTACCCCGACGCATCATCGGGCGTAGAACGCTCCACCGGTAACAAATCGGCCTACGCGCTGATATCCTTCTTCGGCAAGGTCGACTACAACTGGCGCGACCTCCTGCTGGCCTCGTTCACCATCCGCCGCGACGGTTCCAGCCGCTTCGGACGCAACAACCGCTACGGTACATTCCCCGCCGTGACCCTGGGCTACCGCATCTCCGAAAACCTCCACAAGCACTGGCTCAACGACCTGAAGGTACGCCTCTCCTGGGGTAAGACCGGTAACCAGGCCATCTCCAACACCGCCCGCTACGGTCTCTACATCGCCGACTACGGCAACGACCGCAACAGCTCCACCGCCTACGACATCCTCCTGCAGCAGAGCGGCGTGTTCCCCTCCGGCTACTACGCAACTCAGACCGAGAACCCCAACCTCAAGTGGGAATCCACAATCCAGTACAACGCCGGCGTTGACTACAGCGTGCTCAACAACCGCCTCTTCGGTACCATCGACGCTTACATCAAGGACGTCAAGGACATGCTCATCAACCCCGCCTACCTCGGCGCCATGGGCGAAGGCGGCGCTTCATGGCTCAACGGCCCCTCGCTGCGCAACTGGGGCATGGAATTCCTCTTCGGATGGCGCGATAACCTCAAATGCGGCTTCGACTACAGCGCAACCCTCAACTTCGACTTCTTCCGCAACCGCGTGACCTACCTGCCCGAAACCGCCACCGGCTCCTACACCCACACCACCACCCAGAACCTCGTGCAGGCCCGCAAGCCCTACGGCTCAATCGTAGGCTACGTTTGCGACGGCATCTTCCAGAGCCGCGACGAAGTGCTCGCATCCGGCCAGACCGGCGCACGCCTCGGCGGCCTCCGCTACGCCGACCTCAACGGCGACGGCCGCATCACCGAAGCCGACCAGACCTGGATCTTCAACCCCGTGCCCGACCTCGCTTTCGGTCTTAACCTCGAAGGCCGCTACAAGAACTTCGACCTCCAGATGTTCTGGCAGGGCGTAATCGGCCAGGATGTGTACAACGACCAGAAATTCCAGAACGACTTCTGGAGCGTTGTGGACGCCGGCTCCAACAAGGGCGTACGCGTGCTCGACGCATGGCTCCCCGAGGTGAACACCTCATCCACCATTCCTATGCTCTCCACCAACAACACCGGCGACGAAGGCCGAACCTCCACCTACTTCGTCGAGAACGGCTCCTACTGCAAGCTCCGTACACTCCAGCTGGGCTACTCCCTGCCCTCCAAGGTTCTCAGCGCACTCCGCATGAGCAAGGCTCGCGTGTACGTCTCCGGCCAGAACCTGCTCACTATCAAGAGCAGCTCGCTCACCTGCCAGGACCCCGAAAACCCCAACTGGGCTTATCCTCTCTCTACTTCAGTATCCTTCGGCCTCCAGGTCGACTTCTAAAGCCTGAAACCTCAGGCCTAAAACCCAAAGCCTATAACCTAAAACCTAAAGCCTAAGGCCTAAACCTAAGGCCTAAAGCCAAAACATAAAAACAAGCCAACAATGAAGCTGTTCAAAACACTCATCATCGCTATATCTGCAGCTGCCCTGGCATCCTGCAACGACTTCATCGACGTTCCTCCCACGGGCACCGTGGACGAAGAAACGGCCATGGAGCAACCCGAAAAGCTCGTAAACGCCGCCTACGCCTCCCTGGGCGACTGCTGGTACGACTGCCCGCTGAACCTCTGGCCCTACGGCGACCTCACCTCCGACGACTGCCTCAAGGGCGGCTCGGGCACAACCGACACCGGCTACCACCCCCTGGAAATCTGGACCTCCCTGACCGCCACCACCCCCGGCGACACCGACGCCCTCTGGTACAAACTCTACTGCTGCATCTCCCGCTGCAACCGCGCCCTGGTTTCCCTCAACACCAACGGCGACGACATCCTCGGAGCCGACCTGGCCAAAATCCGCCGCGGCGAAGTCAAGTTCATCCGCGCTCACTTCTACTTCAAGCTCCTGACACTCTTCCGCCAGATTCCCTGGGTCGACGAGACCGTATACCTCGAAAACACCATTGAGCAGACCCGCAACGACGAGTTCTCCTACGAGGAACTCTTCAAGAAAGTAATCGCCGACTTCGAGGAAGCCTACAACGTGCTCCCGGCCCAGCAGGCCGACGGCGGACGCGTGAACAAAATCGCCGCTGCAGCTTACCTGGCCAAGTGCTACCTCACCCTGGCATGGGGCTCCGGCTATGAATCCGGAACCGGCGTTGGCTTCATCAACCCCGAGTACATGCGCCAGGTGGACACCTACACCAAGGTTGTGGCCGAATCACAGTACGGCTACCTGGAGGACTTCGGCGACATCTTCCTGCCCGAATACAAAAACAGCAAGGAATCCGTATTCGCCGTGCAGACCTCCCAGTACACCGAAGATAACACCCGCTTCGGCCGCGCAAACTGGAGCAACGTGCTCAACGGCTGCTGGAAAATGTGGTCCTGCGGCTGGGACTTCCACAAGCCCTCTCAGAACCTGGTGAGCGCTTTCCGCACCCAAAACGGCCTCCCCATGTTCGACGCTCCCGTAGCTACCGGCGAATACCCCTTGCTGGATAACCCCGGCGCTCAGAAGTACGACCCCCGTCTGTTCCACACCGTCGGCATGCCCACCTTCCCCTACAAGTACGAAGTTGAGTACACCATGACCACCGACAACGCCCGCACACCCAACACCTACGGCTACTATACCTCCCTCAAGGACGTGCCCCAGCGCAGCCAGGGCGAAACCTTCGAAGGTTCCTGGCAGGCTTTCGCCATGAACGACTACATCTTCCGCTTCACCGACGTGATGCTCATGCGCGCCGAAGCCCTCATTGAGCTGGGCAACCTCGCCGAAGCACGCACCATCATCAACGACATCCGCGACCGCGCCGCAAACTCCATCGACAAGCACATCGCCTACGCCGCCGGCTTCTGCGACATCGCCAAGTACCCCGAATCCTACTTCGCAACCAAGGAGCAGGCCCGCAAGTGCCTCCGCTACGAACGCCGCCTCGAAATGGCTATGGAATCCAGCCGCTACTTCGACCTCCGCCGCTGGGGCATCGCCTCCGAAGTGCTCAACGCCTACTTCACCACCGAAAGCCAGTCGGTATACGACGGCACCGAGTACGGCAAATACCTCACCGACGCTCACTACACCGCCGAGAAGAACGAGTTCTTCCCCATCCCCTACAACCAGCTCTTCTACATCCCCGGCCTCTACGTACAGAACAAAAATTATTAATTTGGGTTAATAGGTTAGCAATCAGAGAACTCTGAGATTCTTCAGAGCCTCAGAGTTCTCTCCCCTCTCCCCCTAAGACCTAAAACCTAAAACCTAAAACCTAAAGCCAAAAAATGAACACTATAACCAAATCCCTGCTCATCGCTGCTCTTGCACTGGGAGCTGCATCCTGCCAGGACAAGGACTACGAAATAGTCGACCCCATTCTTGCCCCCGTGAGCGTAGAATCCATCAGCGGCGCCCTCGACGGCGACAACTACGTCTGGACATGGCCCGCCACCACCGGCACCAACATGATGGTCACCGTCTACAACGGCAACACAATCGTGCTTCAGGAAACCGTCAGCGGCAACTCCTTCACCCACCCCAACATCGACACCAACATCCCCTACACCTACGTGTTCAAGCTCACCGACGGCACCAACCTCTCCAAGGGCGTAATCACACACTACACCCGCCCCGGCGCCGGACGCATGACCGGCCTCTCCATGGCCCAGCTCGACACCGACGGCGGCTACTCCGCCCTGGTTAACTGGGACGCAAACCCCACCGCAACCTCCGTGCAGTTCACCGCCGACAACGCCCAGGGACGCACCATCAAGGAGAACCTCGGCGCAACCACCACTTCCTACACAATCCCCAACGTCAAGGACGGCGAGGAATGGACCGTAACCCTGGTGGCCGTCAACAGCGAAGGCTCTTCCCTGCCCGCAACCACCTCCCTCAAAATCGGTAAGACCGCCGTGGGCTTCCTCAGCGTATACGCCACTCCCGAAGCCCTCGTGGCCGACGGCGACGACGACGAAGCTTCCGCTTGGCTCTGGTTCCACGAAACTTATCCCACCGGCCGCTTCGTAAGCTTCGCCGACATCAAGTCCGTGGCCGACATCGACAACTTCCGCGTCCTCTTCTGGATCCGCGACATCGAAAGCGACACCGACGTGAACGTATTCGAAATGCCCGCCGAAGTGGAAGCCGCAACTCCCTTCATCAAGCAATGGTACACCGACGGCGGCTCACTGCTGCTCTGGAGCCACGCCACCGTCTATATCGGTGAGCTCGGCCGAGTTGCCAAGGACATGCTCATGGCTACCGACCGCGCCATCGGCACCGGCTTCGGCGGCTTCAACGGCGACACCTGGAACATGGCCGTAAGCCTCAACCCCGGCGGCAAGTTCACCCGCGACCACTCCACCCACCCCATCTACCGCGGCCTCACAACCGTTTCCAACGACCGCTGCAAGATGATTCCCTTCAAGGGCGCCGGCTGGACCGAGGACCACAACTGCCTCTTCTTCAACATCCCCGGCTCACTCACCGGCAAGGACGCTCAGGACGAAGCATGCTACGAAACCCTCACCCGCGAGTTCGGCATCTATCCCCTGGGCACATGGGACTCCCAGATCGACTGGGTAAGCCAGCTCAACGTTTGGGAAGCACAGCAGGGCAACACCGAATTCAAGGGCACAATCCTCTGCATCGGTAACGGCGGCTGCGAATTCAGCCTCCGCAACCCCGACGGCACCCCCGACGTCAGCGCACATCCCAAAAACAACGCCTACCAGGACAACGTCCTCACCCTGGCCAAGAACTCCATCGAGTACCTCAAAACCCGTTAATCAATAGCGAATTACCCAAACGGGCCGGCACCGCCAAGCGGTTCCGGCCCGTTGTTTTTGTCCTGCGCTCAGGCTCAGGCGGGGATGTACGCCCCGGCCGTGTCGAAGTGCAGCTCCAGGCCAGAGATGAGTTCCACCTCGTAGCCACGGCTTTGGCGGCTTATCTCGTTGATGCCGTCGCCTGGGTAAGCATTGGCCACATACTCCTCGATGGCCGTCGGAGCGATGCCCGCCGGGATAGTCTTGCCCGCAGGTGCATCCACATCAGTCCACAGGCCCGTGGCGTCGAAGTCGATTTCGTAGCCGCTCACCAGCCGCACATCGTAGCTGTTGCCGTCTTTCTCAACTTTCTGAATCTTGTCCCCTCCGAAGTAGGTCGACAGGAATGTCTGCGCCGCAGCAGGCAGCGAATCGGGGGTCACCGGCTCGTCCTTATCGTCGGAGCATGCCGCAAACCCGACACACGCCGCAAGAGCCAGAAGAATAAGGGTAAAGGTCTTTTTCATAACACTTTGCTTAAAAATTCCATTTTGCTTTTATTAAAGAGCAGAACAAAACACGCCGGGCATTTGTTTTATAGGTAAGCAAAAAAATAAAGATATGAAAAAGACCCTCTTAGCCCTGATTCTGAGCCTGTTGGCTCTGACCCCGGCCATGGCCGAAAAATATATGCGCACCGACGAGGCCCTCCCCCAGGCCGCAAAAGCCGTGCTCAAAAAACACTTCAAATCCGAAGTGAGCCTCGTAAAAGTGGACAAAGAACTCGCCCAGATCAAAGATTATGAGGTAATCCTGACCGACGGCACCGAAGTCAAATTCGACCGTCAGGGCAACTGGAAGGAAATCGAGGTCCGCAACAGCGCATCCGTTCCCGTAGGCTTCATTCCGCTGGCCATTCAGAAATATGTGAAGGCCAACCATAGTGGAACCCGCATCGTAGGCATCGAAAAAACACGCTCCGGGTATGAAGTCGAACTTTCCGACGGCATCGACATGAAATTCAATAAAGACGCAGAATTCGTCCGTTACGACGACTGAAGCACCACAGACTGATGTAAATTTGATTCGACGCAAGGGCCGAGCCGCGAGGCAGAGCCCTTGCTTTTCTTTTATGGAGGTGGCG
>CAYNHP010000077.1:0-9180 GCA_964397235.1 uncultured Bacteroides sp.
AATACCCGTTTTCCAAATTTTCCGACACCTTTAACATTTATTTAACACTTCAGGCGCCTCAGGTACCCTTACCTGCCTTTGCGGACACAAAAATAATATATAACCACCAATTTTGCAAATCTTTTTTGACGGGATGACTTATCGCCGGGATCGCTCTTGGCTTCCGCTGCGCAATCGGCGCCCGAGCTGGTGCGACGAGCGCGCACTGATCAGCTACGGAAAGCTGCTCTGTGGCGGTTTGCGTGATTATGGACGATTTGGATGAATTTTTAACGTAGCGGATTAGGGGGTGTGGGATTTTTTTCGTAATTTTGACCACATTTTGCCCCGGGCGGAATTGGAATCACAACCATTATCTACCAAGACCAATCACACTAATATATATGTCAGATTTTGTACATCTCCATGTACACTCCATGTACTCTTTGCTGGACGGCCTGTCCGACATCTCGAAGCTGGTCAAGAAGGCCGTAGCGGACGGGATGCCGGCGCTGGCGCTGACCGACCACGGCAACATGTTCGGAGCCAAGAGTTTCTTCAACGAAATCAAGAAACACAACAAGGGGGTAAAGGGCGAAATCAAGGACGCCGAGGCGAAGATAGCCGCTGCCAAAGAGGCCGGTGACCCCCAAGCTCAGGCCGAGGCCGAGGCTGAACTGGCAGCGGCCCGCAAGCGATATCTTAAACCTATCATAGGCTGCGAGATGTATGTGGCCAACGGTTCGATGCTGGACCGCAGCGACAAGCGCGACACCGGGCGCCACCTGGTGGTACTGGCCAAGAACGAAACGGGCTACAAGAATCTGATCAAACTCGTGAGCCGGGCCTGGACGGAAGGTTTTCACTACCACGCGCGCACCGACAAGGAGCAGCTGGCCGCCCACCGCGAGGGGCTGATTGTATGCTCGGCATGCCTGGGTGGAGAAATTCCGCGCCTGCTCACCGCCGGCAACTACGAGGAAGCCGACCGAAGCGTGGCCTGGTGGAAAGAAACTTTCGGCGACGATTATTATATCGAGCTGCAGCGACATAAGGCTACGGCTCTCCGCGCCAACCACGAAACATACGAGCGTCAGCGCGAAATCGAGCCAAAACTTATTGAACTTGCGCGCAAGCACGGCATCAAAATCATTGCCACCAACGACGTGCATTTTGTGGAAGAGTCGGATGCCGAGGCCCACGACCGCCTGATCTGCCTTTCGACCAACAAATACTACAACGACGAGAACCGCATGCTCTACTCCAAACAGGAGTGGTTCAAGACCGGCAGCGAGATGGCGCAGGTGTTCCAAGACCTGCCGGAGGCCCTGACCAATACGCTTGAAATTGCGGACAAGGTCGAGGAGTACGACATTGACCACGCGCCTATCATGCCCAACTTCGCCATCCCTGCCGAGTTCGGCACCGAGGAGGAGTACCGGAGCCGTATCACCCCAGAGGAACTCTATGAGGAGTTCACACGCGACGAAAACGGTAATGTTGTTCTCTCCCGCGAGGAAGGCGAGAAGAAGATTGCGCGCCTGGGCGGCTACGACAAGCTGTACCGCATCAAATTCGAGGCCGATTACCTGCGAAAAATCACCTACGAGGGGGCAGCCAAGCTCTACCCCACCCCGCTCTCACCTGACATCGAGGAACGCATCAACTTCGAACTTTATATCATGAAGACGATGGGTTTCCCGGGCTACTTCCTCATCGTGGAGGACTTTATCCGCGAGGGACGCAAGATGGGCGTGGTGATAGGACCCGGTCGTGGTTCAGCAGCCGGGTCGGTAGTGGCCTACTGCCTGGGGATCACCAAGGTAGACCCGCTCAAATATGACCTGCTGTTCGAACGATTTCTCAACCCCGACCGTATTTCGCTCCCTGATATCGACGTGGACTTCGACGACGACGGGCGCGAACTTGTACTCAACTACGTGACCGACCGTTACGGCGCGGCCAACGTGGCCCACATTATAACCTACGGCACCATGGCGGCCAAATCGGCCATCAAGGACGTGGCGCGTGTGATGAGTTACCCAATCGCGACATCGAACAAGCTCACCAAGATGATTCCGCGCCATATGCCCATGGACCCCAACAAGAAGGACAAGGAGCTCAAGCCGACGGTTCATAACTGCGTCACATACCTGAGCGAGTTCAAGGAGGAGATAGCCAAGGATCCCGGCGTTGGCGAGTTGCTGGACTTCGCCGACAAGCTGGAAGGGACGGTCCGCAACGTGGGCGTGCATGCCTGCGGTGTGATTATCTGCCGCGACGACGTGACGGACTGGGTGCCGGTGAGCACCGCTGCCGACAAGAACGGCGACCGCATCCTGGTGACGCAGTACGAGGGCCGCGTGATTGAAGACACCGGCCTGATCAAGATGGACTTTCTGGGTCTGAAGACCCTGAGTATCATACGCGATGCCGTTGCGAACATAAAGCAGAGCCGCGGCATCGACATCGACATGGACACCATACCCATCGACGACCCCAAGACCTATGACCTCTACAGCCGCGGGGCCACCGTGGGAACCTTCCAGTTCGAAAGCCCCGGCATGCAGCGCTACCTGCGCGAGCTGCGTCCGAGCGTGTTCGAGGACCTCATTGCCATGAACGCCCTCTACCGCCCGGGACCTATGGAGAAAATTCCGAACTTCATTGCGCGCAAACATGGACAGGAACCCATCGAGTACGACATACCCGAAATGGAGGTGTACCTCAAGGACACCTACGGTATCACCGTGTACCAGGAGCAGGTAATGCTTCTCTCGCGCCAGCTGGCCAACTTCACCCGCGGCGAAAGCGACACCCTCCGTAAGGCCATGGGTAAGAAGATGATAGCGAAAATGAACGAGCTCAAAGGGAAGTTCCTCACCGGCGGCCAGGCCAACGGCCACAAGCCCGAGGTGCTGGAGAAAATCTGGGGTGAGTGGGAAAAATTCGCCTCCTACGCCTTCAACAAGAGCCATGCCACATGCTACTCGTGGGTGGCATTCCAGACGGGCTATCTCAAGGCCAACTATCCGGCCGAATATATGGCGTCGGTGCTAAGCCGAAACCTGAACGACATCGCCGAAGTATCGTTCTACATGGACGAGTGCAAGGCGATGGGAATCGAGGTCAAGGGGCCGGACATCAACGAGTCCATGGAGATGTTCAGCGTACCGACCGAGGGTGTTATCCGCTTCGGATTGAGCGCCATCAAGGGCATCGGGGCCGACGTGGTGCGCAACATCATCAAGGCGCGCCAGGCCGGAGGACCCTTCAAGGACATATATGATTTTGTGGAACGCGTACCGGCCGGCTCGCTCAACCGCCGTGTGTTCGACAACCTGAACCTTGCGGGCGCTTTCGATTGCTTCGCCGGCATCAAGCGCGAGGACCTGGCTGCGGAAGTCGGCAAGCGCGGTGAAACCATGGCCGAGCAACTCCTGCGCTACGGAAGTCAGCATCAAAACGAGGCCAACCAGGCCATGGCATCGCTTTTCGCCTTCGACGACGAGGAACTCAAGGCGTCAAGCCGTCCGCCCATCCCGGCGGCTGTGGCGTGGGATAACATGGTGAAACTCAACAAGGAACGCGACCTGGTGGGCATGTACCTCTCAGGCCATCCGCTTGACCCCTATTGGGTGGACGTGAACTACGGCGTGGATATGACTGCCGTTGAAAAGAACGATGTTTCGCAACCGACGAGCAACCCCATAAGTTTCGCAGGGACCATCACTTCGGTGGAAAACCGCACATTGGGCAGCGGGTCCGTTATGACGATAGTGAAAGTGGAAGATTTCACGGGCACTACGGAATTCACGCTATTTGACCAGTTGATGCAGCGCTTCGGCCACCTGTGCATCGTGGGTCAGCCGGTGCTGGTTCGGGGTATATTCCGCGAGACCCGCAACCGAGCCACCGGGGCCGTGAATACCCGTTTTTACACAGATAGCGTTGAATCGCTGGCTAAGGTGTCGGGCAAACTGATAGAATCGCTTCAGCTCAAAATCGTGCCAGGCGACCTTGATGTAATAGACAAATTCCTCTCCGACGTGAGCTTGCCGTCCGATGCCAACGATGGTACGATGCTCCAATTCGCTATCTTCGATCCCGAAATCGGACGCCAGACCATCTTCTCCAGCAGCGTGCGAATAAAACTGGACAAGTCCACCATCAAAACGCTCGAACAACTCGACGTAAACTTCAAACTGAACCGAAAAACCATTGCATAAACAACCTAAACAAATATGGCACAGACATTTACAGACTCCAACATCGAAGAAATCATAGCCGGCGGCAAGCCCGTGGTCGTAGACTTCTGGGCAACCTGGTGCGGCCCCTGCATGGCCATGAGCCCCATTGTGGACTCGCTGGCCGAAGAATTTGCCGGCAAGGTAGAAATCGGCAAGTACAACATCGAAGAGGAAACCGAATTCTGCAACGAGAACCGCGTGATGAGCATCCCCCTGTTCCTCTTCTTCAAAGACGGCAAGAAGACCCCCATCCGCCTGACGGGCAAGGTGTCGGCCGAAGAACTTAAGAGCAAAATCGAAGAACTGATATCTCTCTGATTAACCGAATGAAATACAACGTCTTCACCCCGCAAGACATCGATTATATCCTTGAGGCGACCATCGGGAAACTCTCTGATATAGAGGCGCTTCCAGAGGGCGACGAGCGTGATGAGTCCATACGCCGACGCGTGGATTTCATCACGGAGGTGGGCGTGCAGGTTGCCCGGGAGATTGAGAAACTGCGAGGCGAGAGTGATGCGAAAGTCATTGTTTTCGCCGGCGACGACCTCAACGGCGCCTATGCCCTCCAGACAGCCACCGAGCTCCATCGGAAGGGCACGCGGGCGCTGGTGTACCTGTTCAACATCGGCGGCAACTTGCTCACCCTCGACACCCGCATGGCACGCGACCGCTTCATCGAATTGGTCGACCCCGCCTATCTGAACGAAATCATTGACCCCGGGCGCAACTTCAGCATGCCGAGCATGAACCCGAACATGATAGTGGTGGACGGATTGTTCGGGCGTGAATACAGGAAGCCTCTGCGCGGCGGGTATCAGGCTGTTGCGCGCGAAATCAATGAGTCGAAACCCGTGGTAGTGTCCATCGACCTCCCTTCGGGCATGGACCCGGAGCTGTCGGTGGGTATGATCAACCGCAACATTGTCCATGCATCGGTGACACTGACGCTTGTGGGTCCGTCCCTGGCCTTTTACATGCCGGAAAATGCGGAACTTCTGGGACGCTGGCGTGTATTGAGCCTACCGTTGAACAGGGTAGCGCTGCAGGACGTTCATTGCACCACCCGTGTAATGGACATGCGGGCCATGCGGGCCGTGCTGAAGCCCCGTAATCCATACGCCTCCAAGCAGGACCTGGGCGATTGCATCCTGTTTGCGGGCTCGTTCGGCATGATGGGGTCGGCGGTGCTGGCGGCTCATGCGGCCTGCCGCAGCGGATGTGGACGCGTAACGGTTCATTCGGCCCGATGCGGCTATCAGATTCTCCAGACGTCAGTCCCGTCGGCCATGTTCGCAACCGACGGCAGCGAGATGGCGATTGAGCGATTCGAGAATCCGCATAAATGCCACGGGGTGGCCATCGGCCCCGGAATCGGCACCTCTGACGCCACCATGCGCGGACTGGAAACCTTCCTCAAGGCGTGCACTGCCCAGGGGCAACCGGTAATCCTTGATGCCGACGCGCTGAATTGCATTGCCCGCAACCCGCTAATCCTCGAACACGTTCCGCCACGGAGCGTCATCACGCCGCACGCCAACGAGTTCGACCGCATTTTCGGTCACCATCCCACGCACGCTTCGCGTGTGCTCAAAGCCATAGCCGAAGCACGCCGCCACAAGATCATCATCGTCCTGAAAGGGCACTATACCCTCACAATATGGTCGGACGGCAATGTGCTCATAAATCCCACCGGCACCGAAGCGCTTGCCACCGCCGGAAGCGGCGATGTGCTCACCGGCCTTATGGGTGGCCTGGTGGCCCAGCGGCTCATCCCGGAGATAGCAGCAACAGCTGCGGTGTACGTCCATGGCCTGGCCGGCCAGCTGGCTGCGCGCCGCTACGGCATACTTGGCACCACGGCCGAGGATATAGCGGAATGTGTCGGCGAAGCACTCAATAATATTATTTACCCGCGAAAGGCGGAAACACAGACCAAATGACATGAAACGAACGAGCCCTCTGATAGGAGCCCTGCTTCTGAGCAGCCTAACCGGCGCCTGGAGCCAGACCTCCCAACGCATCACCGCCGGCAAAAGCACCGAGTACGGACTGGTTTACAGCCTGCCTGTTACGGCGCTGGACATATACGTTGAGGCGCGCCTCACTCAGGAAACGCCCGGCGAATTCTACAACTACAGCCGGCGCCACATGGGTGATGCAACAGCTATAACAACACCCTCGCGGCGAGCCACTGTGGAAAGTGTTACCATCGTGCCGCGCGGCGTGGGTAACTCTGACAACCGCTGGGTGGCGCAATTCAAGGCCGGCTCCACTCCCTACATGATTCTGGACGGTGAAGGCGTACCCCTGGCCATCAATACCACCGAAACTGCGCCGGTTCAGGTTCCGAGTCTGCCCATAGCGAAGGCGGCTGCCCCGTCGCCTCTTGAGGGAGCCGCCGCACGGCAGGCCGTTACGCAGGAGATGGCCCGCAGTTCATCCATAGCCAAGCGTGCGGAGCTGGCGGCGGAACGTATTTTCGAACTCCGCGAAATCCGTTCGGATATTCTCAGCGGTCAGGCCGAGAATCCACCGGCCGACGGCAAGGCCATGCAGCTTGTGCTGGACAACTTATCGGCCCAAGAGGCTGCACTGATGGCGATGTTCACCGGCGTACACTCCGAGGCAACTGTGGTTCAGAAATACACGCTTCTGCCCGACTCGACGGAGTTCAGCGGGCGCGTGTTGGCTCGCCTCTCGGCTGTCGATGGCCTCATTGATGCCGATAATCTTGCCGGAGCGCCCATCAAGGTGAGTCTGAAAGTTATAGAACGCGGTGAGATGCCTGTCAACGAGAAGGGTGAAGTGAAGACCTTCCCCAAGGGGGGAGTGGCTTACGGCATTCCCGGCAAAGCCCGCATCACTGTTGAGTTCGAAGGCAACGAAATCGGAAGCATCATCCTGCCGATGGCCCAGTTCGGCACTACTTTCGGCCTTGACCCCGCCCTGTTCACCAACAAGAAAGAGCCTTCCAAAGTTATTTTCGACCCCTCCACCGGAGCTGTCCTCACCCTCGGCCCGGCTGAGTGAGCCATACAATCATAAAGCACAAACACCGCGGCGCCCGGCTGGGCTTCGCGGTGTTTTGTGCTCTGACAGGACCTTTTCAGGGATTATACAAGTCCTTGTTGTAAAAATTCATAATCTGGCGTGCCTGGGCGAGGGCTATAGCTGCGGGTGAGTCGGGGTTTAGGTCGACGGCAGAGGCGTAAGAGCTCATGGCTTCGGCCTTCCGACCCATCTTCCAGAGTATCTTTCCCTTCATATAAAGGGCGTCCGCGTCGGCGGGGAGTTTGGCCAGGGCGTCCAGGGCCTCGGGGAGGCGGTTGGCGTTATAGAGGTCGAGTATGGTTTGCATTGTGGTTAAAAATGAATGCCGGACTCCGAGCGGGGTCCGGCATTCGCTATCAGGTTATAATCAGTCGTTGATTACTTCGGCTTCTTCTACCATAGAGGAAACGCGGGGAGCGGGCCCGGAATATTCGGAGATGATGGTTGCATCGTCGTCGGTAGAACCTACGAGGATGTTCTCGAACTCGCGCATACCGGTGCCGGCAGGGATGAGGTGACCGCAAATCACGTTCTCCTTCATGCCCTCCAGGGGGTCGGACTTGCCGCGGATAGCAGCTTCGTTGAGGACCTTGGTGGTTTCCTGGAATGAAGCGGCGGAGATGAAGCTGGAGGTATGGAGTGCGCTTCGGGTGATACCCTGGAGAATCTGCTCGGAGGTTGCGGGGCGGGCATCGCGCACCACAATTTCGCGCTTATCCTTCTGGCGAAGCATAGCGTTCTCGTCGCGGAGGACGCGGGCGGTGATAATCATACCCTTCTTGAGGGTTTCGCTATCGCCGGCATCGAGGACGTACTTCTTGCCCCAGAGGCGGTCGTTTTCTTCCATGAATTCCTTCTTGTCGACGAGGTCGTCTTCGAGGAAGGTTGTGTCGCCGCTGTCAAGGATACGGACTTTGCGCATCATCTGACGCACGATTACTTCGAAGTGCTTGTCGTTGATTTTCACACCCTGCATGCGGTATACGTCCTGAACTTCGTTGACGATGTACTCCTGGACGGCGGTGGGGCCGAGGATGTTGAGGATGTCGGTGGGGGTGATTGCACCGTCGGAGAGAGCAGTACCGGCACGGACAGCATCGTTTTCCTGAACCAGGAGCTGCTTGGACAGGGGCACGAGGTACTTCTTGGGTTCGCCTACACGCGGGGTTACGATGATTTCGCGGTTACCGCGCTTCATCTTGCCATAGGTTACGATACCGTCGACCTCGGTTACGATTGCGGGGTTGGACGGGTTGCGGGCCTCGAAGAGTTCGGTCACACGGGGAAGACCACCGGTGATGTCGCCTGCGCCGCGGGTTGTCTTGGTAATCTTGGCGAAGATGTCGCCGACCTTGATTTCAGCGTCCTCCTTGAACATGAGGTGAGCGCCCACGGGGAGGGAGTAGCTTGCGAGGACTTCGCCGCCGTCGCTTACAATCTGGAGCGAAGGAACGTGGGAGCGTTCGCGCGATTCGATGATGACGCGGTCCTCGGTGTGAGCTGCGCCTTCGGTGTCGACACGGTAGGTAACGTTTTCGATGAGGTCCTTGTACTTAACCTTACCGGCGTATTCGGAAACGATTACGTTATTGAAGGGGTCCCATTCGCAGATAACGTCGCCCTTCTTGATGTCGTCGCCGTTCTTGAAGTAGAGGGTCGAACCGTAGGGGATGTTAGCTGTCATCACGGTCATATCGGTCTTCTTGTCGACGATACGCATTTCGGCCAGACGACCAACGACGATGTCCTTGCCGTCGGGGGTCTTGACTGTGCGGAGTTCGTCGATCTCGAGCTTACCGTCGTAGCGCGACACGGTCTTGTTGACGGTGGATGCGTTGGTAGCCACACCACCGACGTGGAACGTACGGAGGGTCAGCTGCGTACCGGGCTCGCCGAT
>CAYNHP010000078.1:0-4068 GCA_964397235.1 uncultured Bacteroides sp.
GCCTTTTGTTTTGCGCTTTGACGGCAATTTCTTATTTTTGCATCAGTTTTTGAACACAATCTTCGAAAGAGAATGAAATTACGGAATATATTTCTGATGGTCCTCCTTTGCTGCGCCTTGGCAGCAGCTGCCATGACTGATCGGCAAGTGATTGACTATATCAAGCAGCAGACTGCCGCCGGGAAGTCTAACGAGCAGATTGGTAAAGAGTTAATGGCCAAGGGTGTGACCAAAGAACAGGCTCAGCGGATTAAAAAACTTCTCCAGGCCGAGCAAACCGAAAACAGCACATCCGCTACCAAGGACGTGGTTGCTCCCTCGCGCGACCGCAAGCACGATGTTGCCTCGTCAAATATGCCCACGCCCGCTAATGCCCAGCAGTCCAGGCAGCCTTCCGATTCTATCTCCGGCTTCGACTTCCTCTGGTTGGAGGACAGCAACTTCGGGATGCCCGAGAAATTAATCTTCGGTCACGACGTGTTCAGCAGCCCGTCGCTCACCTTCGAGCCCTCCGATAATCTCGCCACACCCCAGGATTACCACCTCGGCCCCGGCGACGAAATAATCATCGACATCTGGGGCGCCTCCGAGGACCATATCCGCGAAACAATCTCCCCGGAAGGCAACATCATGATTTCGCAGGTCGGTCCCGTCTATCTTAACGGATTGACCATCAACGACGCATACAACACCATCCGCAACGCCTTCTCCCGCAAATATGCCGGCGTCGGCGACGAAAAAGCCGACATCCAGGTTGCCCTCGGCCAGGTCCGCACCATCCAGGTCGACCTCCTCGGCGAAGTCGTAACCCCCGGCACATTCCGCGTATCTCCATTCTCAACCGTATTTCACGCGCTTTACCGCGCCGGTGGCGTAAACGACATCGGCACCATGCGCGACATCCAGGTGCTCCGCAACGGCAAAATCGTCGCCACAGTCGACATGTACGACTACCTCTTCAACGGCAACTCCTCCGGCAACATCCGCCTCCAGGAGGGCGACGTAATCATCGTTCACCCCTACGAGCAGCTCGTCAACATTGAGGGCAACGTCAAGCGCCCAATGTACTACGAGCTCAAACAATCCGAAACACTCTCGGACATCCTCAAGTATGCCGGCGGCTTCACAGGCGATGCCTACACCGACATGGTCACCCTCTCACGCCAGGCCGGCACTGAAAACGAGCTCTATAACGTCGAACGCACCGAATTCACTTCCTGGCCCCTTCAGGACGGCGACCTTATCACAGTCGGAACAATCCTCGACCGCTTCTCCAACCGCGTCGAAGTCAAAGGCGCCGTGTTCCGCCCCGGAATGTTCGCAATCAACGGCGACGTAGCCACCGTAGCCGACCTCGTCCGCAAAGCCGACGGCGTCACCGAAGATGCCTATACCTCCCGTGTACTCCTTTACCGCGAAGGACCCGACAAGAAACTCAACGTCATGGCCCTGGACCTGAGCGAAATCCTTAAAGGAACCGCCCCCGATGTCGCCCTGAAACCCAACGACGTACTCGTCGTTTCAAGCATCCTCGAGCTTGAAGAACCCCCCACGCTCTACATCGGCGGACATGTGGCTAACCCCGGCGACTACCCCTATGCCATCAACACCACCGTCGAGGACCTAATTTTCCAGGCCGGAGGCCTCCTCGAAGGCGCTTCAACCGCACGTGTTGACATCTCCCGCCGCATCGTCGACCCAACATCCGTTGATGCTACCAACAAACTGGCAAACGTTTACACCATCTCAATCGAAAACGGTCTCGCAAAAGGCGACGGCCAGGGATTCGAACTCAAACCCTTCGACCACGTAGTCGTACGCAAAAGCCCCGGCTACAGCGAACAGAAATTCGTAGAAGTTCACGGCCAGGTACTGTTCACCGGCGACTATGTCCTCCAGAAACGCAACGAACGCCTCTCCGAAATCGTCGCCCGCGCAGGTGGAGTCCTCGAGGACGGCTACATAAAGGGCGCATATCTCGAACGCCGGCTCACCGACGCCGAAATCGCCGCCCGCGAAGAAGTAATGCGTCTTGCCAAGTCCAACAGCAGCGGAAACCAGTCCGACTCAATCGCCCTAAGCCAAATCAACGTCTCAACCACCTACAACGTAGGTATCGACCTCGAAATGGCCCTCAACAATCCCGGCTCAACCTACGACGTTGTCATGCAGCCCGGCGACCGCCTCTATGTGCCCGAACTCCAGAGCACCGTCAAAATATCCGGCGAAGTCCTCTTCCCCAACGCCGTCGTTTACGTTCCCGGCAAAAAACTCGACTACTACATCGACCAGGCCGGCGGCTACGGCCAGCGCGCACGCAAAGGCAAAGCCTACATAGTCTACCTCAACGGCACCGTCGCCCGTGCCAAACGAAACACAGCCATCGAGCCCGGCAGCCAGATCATCGTCCCCAGCAAGCCCGCCAACGACGGAACCGACTGGACCAAGATCCTAACCATCGCAACCAGCTTCTCCTCCGTTGCCGCAATGGCTGCCACTATTACCAACATCTTCAAGCGCTGAAACTATGAAAAAGGATAACGAAGAACTTCCCGAAGAGGAATCTGAAATTGACCTCATAGAAATTGCGCAGAGGCTCTGGGCACAACGCAAAAAAATACTCAAATGGTGCGCCGTCGGTGCTGTCATTGGCCTCATCGTCGGCTTCAGCATCCCCAAGGAGTACACCACCTCCGTCAAGCTCGCCCCCGAAGCCAACGGCTCCAAATCCATGAGCTCCAGCCTCAGCGCCCTCGCCTCCATGGCCGGATTCGGCTCGGGTGCCGACGGAGGCACTGACGCAGTATCGCCCATTCTCTATCCCGACGTAGTAAGTTCCGTTCCTTTCCTAACAGGCCTTTTCGACGTTGAAGTCCCTCTCAATAAGAAAGACAGCACACGCGTAACCGTGCAGACCTATCTCGAAGATTACACCCGCGTACCCTGGTGGTCATACATCTTCAAACTCCCCGGAGCAGTCATTGGGCTGTTCACTTCTGACGACGACGATGCACCCGGAAAGGTCGACAGCTTCCGCCTCACCCCCGAGCAGACACTTTTGGTAAAATCATTGTCCGAACGTATCAGCACCACGTACGACAACAAAACATCCCTCATCACCGTGACCGTCCGCATGCAGGACCCCCTCGTATCAGCCGTCCTGGCCGACACCGTCGTAAGCCGCCTGCAGACATTCATCACCGACTACCGCACCAGCAAAGCTCGCAAGGACCTCGCCTACGCCCAGCTCCTCAACGACGAAGCCAAGCAGAACTACTACGCCGCCCAGCAAAAATATGCCGAGTACCTCGACCGCAACATCGGTGTAGCCCTCCACTCAGTCCAAACCTCGCGCGACCGTCTCGAAAACGAAGCAGCCCTGGCCTTCAACCTCTACAACCAGACCGCCCAGCAAGTCCAGCTTGCCCAGGCTAAAGTGCAGGAAACCACACCGGTCTACACTGTCGTGACCCCTGCCACAGTACCCATCAAGGCCACCAGCCCCCGTAAGGCAATCATCCTCATAGCCTTCGTATTCCTGGCAGCGGTGGCTTGTTCATTCAAAATCCTCTTCGGCCCGGTAGTAGCTGAAAAATTCGCAAAGAGCGCCAATCAAATTAAGTCCGACCACGACGATGACCAATAGAGTCACGCTTTGTCTTGCAACCATCATATCCGTCCTCCCCGCTTTTGCTCAAGGCAGGGAGGATTTGGTTTCTGCCCCGGATACTGTAAGACAAACGAAAACTGCGGCCACACTTGACTCAATCCTCGCCCCGCTCGACTTCATCAACGCCGCCTACGAAGACAACTCCCTCCTCGAAACCCTCTCCACCATCGCCAACCCGCCCATTGCAACTGAGTCCGGAGTCCTGAGCATGATCATCGACGCATACACCGACAGCATCGACCTCTTTCAGCACCGAATCACATCACCCTTCGGCTTCCGCGAGGAATTCGGCAAAATGCACTGGGGCATTGACCTGGCCATGAACGCCGGCTCCAACGTCACCGTCCCCCTCGACGGCACCGTCGCCCGCATCGGCCACGACCCCGACGGCTACGGCC
>CAYNHP010000078.1:4168-8870 GCA_964397235.1 uncultured Bacteroides sp.
TAATCGTCACCCACCCCTCTGGCCTCGAAACCCGCTACGCCCACCTCCGCGACGTCCTCGTTCGCCCCGGTCAGACAGTAACCGCCGGCTCAGTCATCGCCACCGCCGGCAACTCCGGCAACACCACCGCGGCGCACCTCCACTTCGAAGTCCGCCGCAGCGGCCTCCCCCTCAACCCAACCACCGTCTTCCCCTTCCCCAAGTCCCGATAAATCAACTTACAACCCCGATGGCAACTCCCGACCTTCTGCGTGAGGTTCGGGAGAATTTTTTTTGCCAAAATTTGCACACGGCTCTTGCATAACTAAAAAATTAGTTTTACCTTTGAGACGTCAACTAAAATATTAGTTATGCCACGAACAAAATCAAAACATCCCAGACTCACCGAGCGTGAAGCTGAAGTAATGGAGCAGTTGTGGGAACACGGTGCCATGACCGTCCGCGAATTGCTTGCCACATATCCCGTTGACTCGCGTCCGCACGTCAACACCGTCTCTACAACCGTGCGCATTCTCGAGGACAAAGGCTATGTCTCGCACGCCCCGGAATCCTCCAAGCCCTACCGGTACTTTGCCGTTGCTCAGGCCGCCGACTTTGCCGGCCGCAGCCTGGCCCAGGTCATCAAGAGCTATTTCAATAACTCTTATACCTCGGCCGTTTCAACCCTCGTTGAGGAAGAAAAAATATCTGTGGACGAATTGCGCCGGATTATTGAAATGATTGAAAACCGCCCAAAAGAGTAGAGCTATGGGAGCCTTTGTTGCATATACTTTTGAATCAGGCATATATCTCCTGGCGGGATACTTGATTTACAAGCTCCTCCTGTCGCGCGAGAATCAGCCTGCCTTCAACCGCTTCATTCTGCTGGCTATCTATGCGGTAGCCCTGACAGCACCCTTGCTCAGGCTGCCCGATTTCGTGCATCTTCCCGGCGCAAAGCCGGCAGCACTAATTGAGCTCGGCGAACTCTCCGCAGAAATATCACCGGCCGCTGCCCCTGTCTGGGCCCGAATCTGCGTAACAGTATATTATATAGGTATGGCAGTGGCCGCACTTCTCACCCTGATGTCGCTTATCCGCCTAATCACAATCCTCCGCAAAGGAGAGCTGCTCAAACGCCCCGGATATTCACTGATAATCTTGCGCGACTCAAAAGTCGCTACATTCAGCTGGCTGCGCTATATCGTTATGAGCCGTCAGGATTATGATGACGCCGGAGAGACTATTCTTCTGCACGAGCGCGCCCACCTGAACCTCCTTCACGGGCTCGACCTGCTCCTAAGTCAAATCGTCATCATACTCTTGTGGTACAACCCCGCAGCATGGCTTATGAGGGCCGAACTCCGCACCGTCCACGAATACCAGGCCGACGACGCCGTGCTCAAAAGTGGAGCCAATGCTCGGCAATACCAAATATTACTAACCGAAAAGGCTGTAGGCCGAAGCTTCCCCACGCTCGTCAACAGTCTTAACCACAGCAAACTTAAAAACCGTATTATTATGATGTGCAATCCCAAAAGCAGCCCTGTGCGCCGCCTGCGCGCAGTGGCAATCGTCCCGGCACTCCTTCTGGCAGCCGTGGCAGTAAACACTCCCATCATGGCCTCCGCTTTAGGCGCAGCCTCCTCAGTAGCTCTCCGTGGAAGCGATGTCATCGAATCCAACCTCCCCGCTCAAACTCAGCCTGTTGCTGAAAAAGCTGAAGCACCTGCTCCTGAAGTCCTTCCCCAATATCCCGGCGGACAAATGGATATGTTTAAATTCCTGATTGACAATATTAAGTATCCCGAAGAAGCCGCATCCAAAGGTATCGAGGGCCGCGTGGTAGTGCACTTCGTGGTCAATGCCGACGGTAGCCTGTCAGATATCAGTATCGATAAATCCGTCTCGCCCGAGCTCGACGCCGAGGCAATACGCGTTGTGAGCAAGATGCCCCGCTGGACTCCCGCTAAGAAAGACGGCAACCCGGTAAGCTGCAGCATGGCTCTGCCTGTAGCTTTTAAACTTCCCCAAACTGCTCAGTAAGAATTTCATAGGAGGCCAATATGTCTAAGTCGTTCTTTATCGCTTTGTCTTTTCTCATCATTAACGTGTCTCTTGCCTATTCTCAACGCAAAGACACAGACGCCAAAATATCCGTTTCCAATAATGTGAGAGCGGCAACGAAGGGAAGGGATAAGGTGGCGGATGCTACGATTCGTATCCGGTACGCCTTCAATGCCGAAGACATCAGTGACAAGTCCACTTGGATTGATGAGGGGTAGTTGAAAATAGCACCCTCCATGACCGACTACAGCAGCTACTTCATCGAAGTCAATGAGGACAGCCTGGCTAACTGGTTCGCCATCCACGGAACCCATGTCGCCTATCCTCCCGCTCGTTGGCTTGAAGGTTATAACCGAAATAAATGGATTGAATACCAGTATTCCCAAATTACGACTAAAGATGGGGTCCTGACCGAATGGGCAACCATGCCGAGAGAACTTGACTCCGAGAACTTGTACTACACCGAAAACCTCCCGCTTTTCGACTGGCAGATCGGCACGGAAACGGCAACCGTTTGCGGCTACGAATGTATACAGGCGACTTGCCGGTGGCGGGGTCGTAACTTCTCGGCATGGTTTACTCCGGACATCCCCGTTGAGTACGGTCCGTGGAAATTCGGCGGTCTGCCCGGCTTGATTATGAAAGTGTCGGATGACGACGGAATCTATACCTTTGAAGCTGTTGCAGTTGAAAACGGCAATTTCCCGATTTTCGCTCCCCGCGGAAGCAAGTACAAACTCTCTACCCGCGAAAAAGTGTGGAAACTGCAACGAGGCTTGAATGAGAATTATTTAAAAACCACCGGCCACTCAAGGTTTGAAATTAAATTAGGACGAGAAATTTTTTCACGAGAACATCCATACTCTCAACTTGAGCTTGAATAAATATGACGAGGCTCAACTTTATATCTCTCTTTCCGCCGCTCCCGGATTGAGCGTACTATCAACAATGATACGTGGTTAACATCGTTGGCCTACTATTTTTCAAATCCATTCCGGCAGCTTTTTGGCAATGCCAGACTATCGTGGAATCAGTTCAGGCACAACAACATCACGGGCTGTGACTACGATGGCCTCTCAACGGTGAGCATCACGATGCCGTTGCACAACACCTCGAATCAGTTCTCAGCCGCCGTAAACCTAAGCAAGGGCCTCGGCTTTTGGAATTCTACCGTCAAACTGGCTGCCACAGCTTCGCTTTACAGAGGCCATTCGTTAATAGATAAATCGCTCTTCGCGTTCAACACCAAAACATTGGGTGGCAGCATCTTAATTACAACCACGCCGGCCCGTTGGATGGGAGCAGCAATTGCTTTCGCATACGGCGAGAATAGAAGCCACACCAAAGGAGTTGAAGTCGCTTCACCATGGGTGCGCACATGGACCGGCCGGGTCGACTTCAATTTCTATCCACTTAAGAATCTGATATTCAACGTGTCGGCCGAGAACAACTATACTAATCTCACTTCCGGCGACAAGAACGTCTGGTTTGGAGATTCAAAGATAACATATCGGATCGGGCGTTTTGAGTGGAATCTGGCTTTCAACAACATTTTCAACTTCAAGTCCTTCACCAAAGTGAGATACACCGCAATGGATATCTACACCGGCACATACGCCCTCCGCGAGCGGCATGTAATGCTCACAGTCCGAATGAAACTCCTGTAACTCAAATTTCGCTACTTTTTCAAACGTCACCTGCTGCGCAAGCGATAGATCGATTACTTATTTTGGAAGGATAATTTTAGCCCAGTCGGGCACATCGTCAGTATAAGATTTTACCACCTCACCATTGCTCATGCGGAATAGAATCCGTGCATCCGCATCCTCAACCGAGTTATCGTAGACGTATAGGCGATCAACGTGTGGAGCTAAGGCAACACAGTTGGCAATGGACTTGTCATAACGCGAAATAATTTTGGGAATAGGTACGTCATGACCACCGTTTAGCACTCGCTTGGCAACTCGTTTAGCGTTGATGGTCGGAGAGTCTGTTGAGACAAAAAACAATCTAACAAAGAAACCTGCTTCTTTTGCGCGAAGGATATAGTCAACCTTATCAATTGCTGACATCACCGTCTCGAATATATGACTTTTCTTTTCTGCGAGACATCTCTCGCGCCATTCGTTACAATAATTTGCAGCTTTAAGAACCGCTTCGCGGTCATTCCAGTCGCCAAAAACGTCACGTGCAACATTATCCGGATTTATATACTCAGAGTCTTCCAGCCATTCATGGTGAAGTATTTTTGAGGTTACAGAGGTCTTACCCGACCCATTGGGCCCGGCAATTACAATAAGAACCGGACGATGTTCACTTGCTGTCATTGCGAAGCTTTTTTAGTGTCTCCTCAACTCTGACGCGAGCATCTTTCGTCGCGGCCTCAATTCCGGCAGCCACACGCTCGGCAGCTCGGCGAGTGCTCTCGCGGGCATCCTCGGCAACCTCACGCATTATCTGAGCCATGCGCTCATCACCAGGCTCTTCCAGCGACGTAAGCCGATAGCTGTTCATCTCTTCTTCCGACATAATTGTGTCTTGTGGTTGATTATAGCACAAAGTTACACATAATTTTTGTCATTTCAAAAAAATATGGTGCAACTCGTTGAGTTACACCATATTTTGTTATCGATTTTAATGTGCCTTACTTCACTTC
>CAYNHP010000079.1:0-5997 GCA_964397235.1 uncultured Bacteroides sp.
GCACGGAGGGGGTGTGTAGACGTCGCGGGTTCTTTTCCCAGCGGTTTTTGCGTGCGGTGGGGGCACAACGTCGCCTCTTCGAGGCTGAGAGGAAGGGCACGGTGAAAACCCCGGGTTGCGCCCGGGGTTAATCACAACGACGCCCCTGCGGGGCTACGGAGGCCCTAATCCTTGCCGGATTGGTGGATAATGGGGGGTTAGCGTTTCTTGGGTTGGATGTTGAGGCGGTACTGCACTGAGAAGAGGAAGTAGCGGGGCAGGGAGTTGGTGTAGCTCACCATGCGGCCGGCTTCGTTGACGGTGTAGTCGACGTTGTTGAGTTTGCGCAGGAGGTCGAAACCGTCGACCATGAAGACCCAGCGCTTGTGCTTGGGCGGCGCGTAGGTAAGGCGGAGGTTCCAGATGGGGTCGGTGGTGTCGAGCTGTTCGACGCCGTAGCCGCGGCGCATGTAGCATGTAAGGTCGGTGGACGCTCCGAATCCGGCGGGGAGCTGGAATACGCCTGTGAGGCCGTAGTTGAGGTGGTTGGCGGTGAAGGCGTTGAAGCCGGCGCGTGTGGAGGAGGTGTGGCGGTTGGTGTAGTCGCAACGCAGGGAGAGCGACTGTTTGCCGATCTGCCACGTGAACTTGAGCTTCTGGGTGAGGACGCGGTTGCGCACGTCGGTGAGTTCGGGGGCGTTGAGGTTGATGCCGATCATGTCGTGGAGGGAGGAGAATACGGCGTCGGAGGTTGTGGAGAGGGTGTACTGCTTTTTGGGTCCGAATTGCCAGCTGAGCTCGTCGGTGATGGCCAGGGAGTGGTTGCCGTCGACGTTGTACATCTTGTTGATTCGCACGCCGGTGGAGGTGTCGTAGATGTAGCCGCGGGTGAGGGCTCCGGAGGTGTGGGTGTAGCCCAGGTAGAATTCGTTGTTGAAGGTGTGGCTCATGGGGGAGTAGGCCCAGCGGAAGAGGTGTCGGTGGGTGTACTGGGTGTGGAGGTCGGGGTTGCCCTCGTAGATGTTGAGGGGGTCGGAGTTGAGGGTCACGCCAACCATGTCGGCAAGGTCGGGGAGTGTGGACTGGATCCGGTAGCTGTAGCGCATGGAGTTGTTGTAGCGCGTGTACTGCCCCTGCTCACGGGCGGTGAACTGATATTCCACCATTGCCGACCAGATGGATGTGAGGTCCACTGTGGCGTAGTTTTTGGATATGTGGTAGTTCTTGCCGGCGGAGAAGTAGTTGAAGTTGCGGTGGGTAATTGTGATGTCGGGGCGCAGGTAGATCATCAGCCAGCCCTTCTTGGTGCGGTTGCTGGAGTAGGAGATGGAGGGGTTGATGAGATGACGCCCGGTGAGGGTGCGGGACTGGAAGCTGTTGTCGGCATCGACAGTGGTGAGGTAACCTTCGGGGACAATGCCGAATACGCCCATGTCGGCGAGCCGCTCGAGGGCGTACATGGTCTGGTCGCGGACGTTGTCGGAGAACTGGAAGGAGTATGCGAGCGAGAGCCATGTGTTGTTCTTTATGTTGGTCTGGTACGAGGCGCGTGCGCTGAGGCTATAGTTGTGGGATGGGTCGAGGGAGGTGTAGCGGCGCCGGCGGTCGGCCGGGACGGGGTTGGCGCCGTAGTTCACTTCGTAGTCCTTCCAGGCGTCCTGCTTCGAGCCGCCGTAGACGGCGCTCATGCTGAGGTTGAGGTAGTCGGACGTGCCCGGGAGCTTGAAGGAGAAGTAAGGGTTGAGGTTGAGGTTGTAGCGCTTGAGGCGCGTGTCGGTGAGGGTGCGCGAGCGGTTTATGATGGTGCTCAGCAGGCTCGGATTGCCCGAATATATGGCCTCGAGGGCTTGCTCGTCCATATCTTCGGGTTCTTCGTTGAATGCGCCTGTGAGGTTTGAGCCGGCCTGCTTGGTCTGCCCGTAGCTGCCGGCCAGGTAGAGGCCGTAGTGGAAGTCCTTCTTGGAGAAATAGGCGCTGTGGCCTGTTGAGAGACTCCAGTCGCGGTTGCGGTTGTGTGCGAAGACATCGTCGTAGGTGTTGCCCGAGGGGATGAAGTTGGTGGTATAGGTGGTACGGTCCACTTTGTCGACGCTCTGGACGAAGTTCACGTCGCCCTGGGCCTCGACGGTTTCGTCGACGTTTGCGTAGTTATAGTTCAGGCCCAGGCGGCGGTTCTCCTTGGTTCCGGAGGGCATCTGTTCGGGCGTCCAGGTGTCGGTCTTGCCGGGCACACGGTTGTCGTTCAGGTTGTTGACATTGCCGACGAGCGACACGCGGGTGGTGGCGTTGAACCAGTTGGCGAAGAGGCGCCCCATGTAGCGGTTGTGCGTGCCGTAGCCGGCCTGCGCGTTGACAATCCAGCCCACGTTGTACTCCTTTTTCAGGCGCACGTCCATGGTGAGCACCTTGGCCGCCGTCTTGTCGTTCTTTCGCTTGGCTTCCAGCGATTCGCCTTCGAACACCTGGATGTCCTTGACGGTGTAGGCCGCGATGTTTTCCAGCATCACGTTGTGGTCCTTGTCGAAGAACTCCTTGCCGTTGAGCAGGAGCGACTCCACGAATTCGCCGTTGATTTTGATCTGGCCGTCGGTGTTAAGCTCGGCGCCGGGGAGCTGTGCGATGAGTGCATCGAGCATGGAGCCCTCGGCCAGCTGGAATGCGTCGGCGTTGTAGACCACGGTGTCGCCCTTGTTGTAGAACTTGATTTTCGAGCTCACCACCGTCACCTCCCTGAGCTGCCGGGGGGCGCGCTCCATCATGGTGACGGGCAATTCGATGTGGCGGTCGCGCATGGAGGCCTTGATATCTACGGTGACGGTCTGGTCCTTGTAGCCCTCGCAGAGCACGTCGAACACATAGGTGGAGTCAACGCGGGGCACGCGGATGTAGAAGTTCGAGAGCGTGTCTATGTCGTTGCGGCTACGCCAGCGGTAGCCCTGGTTGGCCTTTATGGTGTCCGCCACGTTACCCACCGAGTCGTAGGTCAGCACGATGGCATTAGTGAGGTCGTACTTGGACACAGCGTCCTTCACGCGCCCGTACAGCCACACGTCTTCGGCAAGCGCAGTCACCGTGGCCAGGGTTAGGAAAATCAATGGAATTAATCTTTTCATAAGGTAGATAGATTTAGAATGATTGGATAATTGAGTTAGTATCGGTTGCAAAGATAGTGAAAATATTTAATAATCAAACAATTCCGCCAACATTTAGCACAAAAGGCCAGTACTTTTTCGCGCGGAATTTTCGGGGGGGGGTAAAGCGTTGATACACAGCCGCTTATCAAGTAGCGCCGGGGGTTGCAAGCTGAAATCCTGGAGTAAACATTTGTATTTATCTCTCGCTGAGGGACGCTGAGAGTACTTGCGCGCGGAGGCGCGGAGACACGGGGGTGACGTCGCAAAATATATTTTCTCTCGCTGAGGGACGCTGAGAGTATTTGCGCGCGGAGGCACGGAGGCACGGAGAAATGGGGGTTGACGTCGCAATAATCATCTCTGCGCTCTTGGCGTTCTCTGCGAGAGATTTTTTATCTCGGCAGAGGGTATTTGCGCACGGAGGGACTTGAGATTTCGAACGACAACCAGGCGATAACCGGGGAAGACTATTTCTCAGAATTGAAAAATATCTTGCCTGAACGGTAATTAATGCTTATCTTTGCCAAAAATAGAAAAACGATGAGCACAGTAATTTTGAAGTGGAATCCGGCCTTCTCGTCCTACACCATGGCGCGGTTCCTCAAAGACCTGGAAAAATGCGCCCTGGATAACGACGGCAGCATAGGCATGAACTGGTCCGTGTGGGACTACGACCACGTGGCCGTGGGCGACACGTGCTACCTGCTCAAGGTGGGCTTCGGCCAGACCGGCATCGTGGCCCGCGGCACCATCACCTCCAACCCCTATGCCGACGAAGACTGGGCCTTCCGGACCCGACGCACCATGTACTGCGACTTCGACTTCGAAGCCATGATCAACCCCGACGCCTTCCTCCTGCTCACCTCGGCCCAGCTGACCGAAGCCATCCCCGGCTTCGACTGGACCGGCGGCCACTCCGGCCTCGTCCTCACACCCGACCAGGCCGACGAACTCGAGCGCCAGTGGGGCGCCTATCTCCGCATCCAGTCGGAATATTTCGAAAAAGCCTCCGACCAGAACCTCTTCCTGGTTTCCGACGAACTCCACACAACCAAACTCCCCTACTCCATAACCCTCGACAACCCCTACGGCGAGCGCGCCATAGGGATAGAATTTACCGAAGGTAACATCACCTGTACCCTGACTATCAGCAACTACCACCGGCTCTTGGGCAAACTCGGCATCAAGTCCTGGCGCGCACTCCGCAAATACCTCTACGACACCTATCCCACCCCCAACACCCTGATGGCCCTCTGCGCCACCCTCTTCGCCAACCAAATCGAATACCGCGCCGACTTCTACCACACCTCCGACTGACCCTCACGGGCAAAATTATGGAGGTGGCGAGCTCCCGCTCGCGCCAATTGTCCCATAGGAGTGGGCCAATCACCACCCCCGCAGCAATTTCGCCCAAATTATCATTATCGAAATTTGGTTTTAACGAAATTTTAACGTACATTTGCCTTGCGATGTCAATTCATCGTCCCTATGCCATGAAAAAGATGCTGATTACCCTGCTCCTCCTCATTAGTGTGTTAAGTGCCCGGGGTCAGGCAGCCCAACGAGCCTACGAGGCCTTGGAGCCTGCCGACCGCGAACTCATCGAAAGCGCGATTGGCCTTGTGGATTCGGGCATGGCAGAGGCAGCCTTGGAGGATTTCGACTACCTGTATAAAAAATACCCTGACAACTACCTGGTGCTGTACGAGCGGATGTACACTCTATATGAGCTCAAGCGCTACCATGCAGTGATTATGGACCGCGACAAACTCCTGGACCGTGAGGATGCCACCGAGCTGTGCTACCAGATTGTAGGAAATGCCTACGACATGTACGGCGACCCCAAAAACGCCGCCCGGACCTACCGCGCGGGGTTAGAGCGCTTCCCCGACAGCGGCTCCCTCTACCTTGAGCTCGGCAACCTGAGCCTGCATGCCCAGGACTATGCCGAGGCAATCAAGCTCTATAATGAAGGTATTGGAGTGGAACCTAACTTTGCATCGAATTACTATCGCGCGGCGCAACTTTACCTCGATAGCGAGGCACAGAAGGTGTGGGGGTTGATATATGCCGAGACGGCCGTGCTGCTGGCTCCCAACAACACGGACCGCCACTACGAAATGGCACAAGGCATCGTCGACTGCTATCGCCGGAACATAGCCTACAAGGACAGCACCCGGCTGGCGCTTGAGGTGGACCTCGTGCCGGCAACCGACATCACCATTGACCCCGATACGAAACAGGTGTTCATGGCCTTCCCCGGTGTATACGAAATGCTGGTGCTGCTTTCAGCGGGCACCGCTCTGCTTAAGGCGGAGCTTACGTGGTCCATTCCCCAGCTGATCCAAATGCGCAAGAAATTGGTGGAATTTTACTATTCCCTCACCGGCGCGATGTACGGCCCGGCCATGTATCTGCTGGAATTTCAGAAACAGGTCATCGACGCCGGCCATTGGGACGCCTACAATTACTTCCTGTTCATGAACACCGACCCGGAGTCGCTCGAAGCGTGGTTCAACGAGCATGAGGACGACTTCACCGCCTTTATCAGTTGGTACAACGACAACGCCTTCTTTCTGGGCGACACAGGGGAGGATGGAATAATCCGGAGTGTCGACCCCGCATCCATCTACCGCTACTACGAGCCCCAGACCCTGGAAAGCTGGCTCAAACTCCAAAACTCCCTCCGTCCCACCGACTAAGCCACCCGGAGGCTACCGGGTGTAGCGGCGGGTGAGGTTGCGGGCGATGGTGAGGATGTCGTTGCGGAGCCAGGCGTGGAATCCTGTTTTTTTTGCAAAGTTAATCAATCATCCTGCCATATTGCGGCAGGGTGGTTATTTTATTGGATTATGGCAGAATTTTTTCCGGCCGCATTGGCGGC
>CAYNHP010000079.1:6097-8850 GCA_964397235.1 uncultured Bacteroides sp.
CGGCCGCATTGGCGGCAGTACTGCCCTCGCCAGACGCTATCGAACTGCTCAATGACCGATTCAAGAAGTTCGGGCGAGTCGGTGAGTATACCCGCTTCGAAATTCCGCCGGTTGGCGCTTTTCATGCCGATGCCCGCGCCGGTCAGGTTGGCCGAGCCTACATATGCCCATTGTCCGTCAAAGACCATTATCTTGAAATGAACCCGCGGGCAGAGCATCATCTCCATGTTGCTCTTCAGCAGCGGAAAGCGGTCGAACTCCTGCCGCAATATGGGCCCGGGCTCTTTGGCGTGAATCAGGCGCAAGCCGATTCCGCGACGCGCCAACAGATTGAGCACGCTGAGGAAGGGCACGGATTCGTTGCCGGATTTCACGTGCAGGTCCTTGATATCAGCCGTACCGATCCACAGCGATTTCTTCACCGCTGCCACTCGCGCCAACACCTTGTTGTAATGGTCGGCGCCTGAAATGAATTCTGTTGCCATGGTCAGTCGAATATGCTCACGTACTCGGTGATGTCGCGTTTCTTAAGGAGGAAGTCCATGCTTTCGGCCATGAGCATATTGCGCCGGTTGTCCGCGGCGCCCCACTGCTCATTGTGCGATGCGAAATGCGTAAGCCGGTTGTAGAGTTCCCAGAAGTTGATGTCGGATTTGTAGAATTTCATCCGGGCGGGGACCATGTCGCGTCCGGCGGCGGAGTACATTTCAAGGAGTTTGGCGGCGGGAGCGAGGTCCTCGGCGACGGCTGGTGCTACGCCGGTGGTTCTCAGGAGCTTGTTGGCAG
This sequence comes from uncultured Bacteroides sp., assembly GCA_964397235.1. Classification (GTDB taxonomy): domain Bacteria; phylum Bacteroidota; class Bacteroidia; order Bacteroidales; family Muribaculaceae; genus CAG-873. The sequence continues at coordinate 6,884 of CAYNHP010000079.1, forward strand.
CCTGCACTTCGGCCACGGAAGCTACGGTCGAACGGGCGATGATGGCGCTTTTAAGGTGTTTCTCCCAATTTATGTTCATCAGCTTCTTGTTGTCGGGGATGGTGAGCAGCTTCTCAACCGAAGCAGGCTGGAGAGCATGGATGGCCCCCTCCCTGTGGGGGAAGGTGCGGGTGGCCCCGTTGGTGCACACCAGGCGCTCGATATAGCTTCCGGCCTCGATGCCACCCAGGTTCCAATGGAGGTACATACCGTTTTTCAGGAACTCATCGTCGGGCCCGAAGCCGCCAAATTCCTCGTGCTGAGGTTTAAGGGTGATGTCGATTCCGAATATGCCGTTGGAGCCCCCACGGATACTCTCGGCGTAGAACCCGTTGCGGTCCATAAACATTTCGGCAAAGTCGAAGAATGCCTCCGGTGTAATTGCCTCATCCCGGAGGGGCCGTGCGCCCTCAATCCGGTGCGTTTCGGGGTTGGCAATCAGGGCTATGCGTTGGGGGTTATCCACCTTTCCGGCCAGGGCGAAGAAGTTGCGCAGGTCGCGGCTCCCCTTTGTGCCGAAACTTTCCTCAACCGCTCTGACCTGCCCCGGAGCCACGCCCATGAAGCGGTCGATTGCCAGCTGGACCCCGGGGGTGACGGGGACGTCCATGCCGCCGAGGTTGAGAATGTTATCGCCTTTATTTACAATCTCTCCCTTGGCGAGCACCTTGTAGGGGAATTGAGTTTCAAGAATTTCGCTCTTCTGAGTCTGATAGGTCTGATAGTCCATAGTGTCAACTTATTGCGTCGTTAAAAAGTTTGTCAAATTCGTCGGCGATGTTGCGGATATTGTTCGAGGCCTCCTTCTGCAGGCGCTTCAACCGCTGCTCCTTCTCATATCTTTCGGTGTCGAAAAACACATCGCCGGTGGTCGAGAGGTTGTAGTAGAGCTTCACCCCGACTTCGCCGCGGCGATGCTTTGAAAAGACGACGTAGCGGTCGGAATAGATATTCTTGGGGTTGTCGAGGCGCAGCTCCATCATGGCCGTAATCATGTGCTTCAACCGGTTCGAGCCGATAAATGCGCCGCTTTTGGTCACCTGCTGGATGGTCAGGACGGTTGTGTTGACCCGGCGCTCATTCCGCGCCTTGTTCTGGTGCTTTATCAGGGCGAGCAAGAGGCTTTCGGCTTTCTTCAGGGTGATGTTTTCTTCCTCTTTTATGATACCCTGAAGTTCATAAAAAGAGTCGATGGCAACAATATCCCACCCCCGGTCGAGCACCTCGGACACAATTTCGAGATTGTGGGTCTGCGCATCAAAATCCGCTTCCACGAACAGGATTTCAATTTCGCTGAACTTGGGGAAACGCTGAACATAGATGGCCAGGTCAATCTCGTTCATCTCGGCGCTGATGAATAGTATCCGCGTGGTGGGGCGGATGCGCTGGATGTTTGAAAGCATATCCAGCAGAATGGTAGTTTTGCCCACTCCGGGGTCGCCTATAATCATATAATTTACGCCCTTGGGCAACCCCTGATAGCTGCAGAGCAGGTTATCGAGCACCGTCCCCGTTGCAAAGTTGACAAACAAAGATTTGTCAAACTTCACATCGCGCATCTTGATTGTTCTACCTGCAGCGAGCTCCATGAGTCCTAAGTTTGCCGCAAAGTTAGGCAGCGGTTATGCCACTTTGCGGCAGAGTGCCGACAAAATGCAAAAAATTGCAAACTATATGTTCGGGTCGGGCCACGTCGGGTGCTGACCTAATGATTGTGTTATTTGTAGCCCGGCCGGCATCTTCCTGGTTGAAGCGGGTAAGGAAATCGATGAGAGTCATAGATAGATTAATTAGGTTTAGGTGCAAAACTACAAAGATTCTTCGAAAGGTGACAAATTTTTTACCGTACAAATTTCGGGAATTTCGTCCATTTGAGCCTATATCGCCGGAATTGTTGGACGGGTGTGTAAAATTGCGCGCGGAGAAAT
>CAYNHP010000080.1:0-8260 GCA_964397235.1 uncultured Bacteroides sp.
GGATACCGGCAACCACGTCTTCGCCCTGAGCGTTGATGAGGTATTCGCCGTTGAAAATGTTTTCGCCGGTTGCGGCATCGCGGGAGAATGCAACGCCGGTAGCGGAGTTGTTGCCCATGTTACCATAAACCATAGCCTGAACGTTAACGGCAGTACCCCACTCTTCGGGAATCTGGTTCATGCGGCGGTAAACGATGGCGCGCTCGTTCATCCAGCTGTCGAACACGGCGCAGATGCCGCCCCAAAGCTGTTCCCAAGCGTCGTCGGGGAAATCCTTGCCGGTGTGTTCCTTTACGGCGCTCTTGAAGAGCTTCACCAGGTTCTGGAGGTCTTCAACGGTGAGGTCTGTATCGTTCTTGTAGCCCTTTTCTTCTTTAACCTTGTCCATGATTTCCTCGAAAGGATCGATGTCGGTTTTCTTTTTGGGCTTCATGCCGAGCACCACGTCGCCATACATCTGGACGAAGCGGCGGTAGCTATCCCATGCGAAGCGGGGGTTTCCGCTCTTTTCGGCCAGAGAGGCTACGGTTGCATCGTTCATACCGAGGTTGAGGACGGTGTCCATCATGCCGGGCATCGAAGCGCGGGCACCCGAACGAACGGAAACAAGGAGGGGGTTGGTGGGGTCGTTAAATTTCTTGCCGGTGAGGGCTTCTACGTGAGCGATCGCTTTTTCAACATCGGCTTTGATTTTCTTAACCACTTCGTCGCGGCCGTACTGAGTGTACTCGTTGCAAACTTCGGTGGTGATGGTGAAACCGGGAGGCACAGGCATGCCCAGGAGGTTCATCTCGGCGAGGTTCGCGCCCTTACCTCCGAGGAGGTTGCGCATTTCGGCATTTCCTTCTGCCTTACCATCGCCAAATGTATAAACACGTTTCATGGGTTGGTAGTATAACGTTTAAAATTAGTTTACTTAAGCATAGCAGAGCCCAAACTTGGCCCTTCGAGTGCAAAGTTATGAAATTTTTCCCGTTTTTGCCACTTTTGAGCCCATAAATACACCCACCAACTCAATTTTTCTTAATAAAGTCCTTGATTGATACATGGCATCGTCCTGAAGGCGTGTGGGGAGCCTTTGCGACATTAGCTTTTCATTTGCATTTTTCAATTTGCTTGAGGACATTGAGCCGGGCACAACGAAGTCCCGGCGGGAGATCACCCTGACCCATGATATCAATTTCTGCCAGGAGCTCCTGCATATTCTCAGGGAAGAATCTGAATTGCAAGTAAGCCAGCCGGAGGGCAAAGGCGCGTATGGCATAGGGCTCGGTGGAGTTTATTCGGCACAGGCACCAGTCAAGAAAGTCCGCACGCACATTACTCTTTCTCCACGGCATTTGCTCGAGCAGGTTGAGCATGAGGCGTTTGTGGCTCGCATTTGAGCTCGTCAGCACCATGTCGATAATATTCTCTCGGAATTCTGCCATCAGGCGTTTGTTCGGAGCACGAAAGTGGGTGCATACCCACATGGCGTTCATGGCCACGCGCTCGTCGGGGTCGGAAAACAATGCAAACAAAGCTGCCCTACCCTCCTCATTTTCAAGGAGGGAGGCCAGTTTGGCTATGTCACGCTGATGCAGGCGCCCGGCAAGAATTTCCTTCAATTCCATCTCACCGGCAAAGATACGAAAAAAATCAATCGGTTGTTGAGCGTGCAAGCGAACGGATAATCCGTCGAATAGTGCGCCACTTGGGAAACACGGCGAACGGACGCACTGAGCTGTAGCTCACAATTATAATCGAAAGCGAAAGGAGCGCAATGATGAGTAACCACCCATAAACCTCCTTCATGGACACGACCAACGCCTGCATCTGTACCACCCCGAAAAGCTCAGGGAGAGACATATGCACTGCGGCCTGGTTCACATCGCTCATCCGCGCGGCTATCATTATTGCATTTTTGGCCATGACGTTACGCAGAACCTCTCCGATGATGGCCGGTCCCAGGGTTGCTCCCAACACGGCGCCCGTGAAGCCGTTGATTGTCAATGCCTGGGGGAAGGTCTGGAACGGAAGTCCGCTCTGGACAATCGAAGTCAGGAACACTATCGAGATTATCACCGATGCGGCTCCACGGAAGAACAGAGGGATAAACAGCATTTCCTTTTCGACGCCGTAGTCTATGAAGAAGTAAAAGTAAGCCAGATAGATTGCAGCCAGCGCAAAACCTATGGCTGTCATGGTTTTATACCGCCACTTCCGTCGCGCAAAGGTGAAATAAGTGAAAGCACACCCGACGATGATTCCGGAAAAAACGTACCAGTTGAGGTCGATAAGGTTCGTTTCGTCAAACCCAAGAATATTCGCCGCGTAGCTGTGTTCGAACACGTGTTCGGTGGCAAGCAAAGTGAAAAAAACGAGGTACACAAGCGTTGCCCGCACCACATTCCGGTTGGTCATAGCCTTGAAGGTGATGTATGGATGATGCAGGAACGATGCGCGCCAGAGGTTTATTGAAAGAAATGCCAGCGCCAATACCGCCGACAAGCGAATCTCCATGGAATCCCACCAGTCGAAATAGTTACCATAGACGCAAATGAACGTGAAGCACATCATGAATCCCGCCCACAGCACAGCTCCCAGCCAGTCGACACCCAGCAATGGGATGTACATAGGACCGCGCCGGGGCTTCACAAATATTAGTACCATTATAATAAGGAGTACCAGCAAGCCGGTAATCAATGCGTTCATATTTTCCCATTGCGCGAAAAAGGCCGTATATACCGTTGCTATGCCGCTCAGCTGAATAACGCTGTCCACAATTATATATACGTAACAAAAGAATACAGCCATGTCGCGCACCGGCGTAAGCCAAAGTTGAATGGTAGAGTTACATGCGAATGTGGCTTGCATGCGGAACCATCCTGCCACCAGGCACACGCCGACCATTACCGGGACTGACTCGGTGGTAGCGCACACGATGTTGGCTACTATCAACACCACCGCCGAAGCCAGAAGCTGCGTGCGCGTTGAGTAGCGGAATTTGATTCGGAACATAACCGCGAAGTTGATTGCCATTCCGATGAGCGAGGCGTAGCCGGCCATAAGGATATCTTCCTGCATGAGCGCCTTTGTTCCAACCATATCCGATGCAGCTGCAAGATAAACCCCGCCGGGAAACTGGACAATGAGAACAAAGAATATAAACAGGTATGGCTTCAGCCTGCGGGGTACGAAGTCCGGGACCTCCGGGATGTCGAAAGGCCCTTGCGGAGCGTGCCAGTCTGCCATGTCAGTACTTCACGAAACATTCCACGTTCATGCCCGCCTTCAGTTTGTCCATCATGGCGGGGTCATTATCAGGGGTGAAGACTACGCGCACAGGCACCCGCTGGCGAACTTTGACGAAGTTGCCCGCCGAATTATCCTGAGGCAAGAGCGAAAGCGATGCTCCCGTGGCGGCCGACAAAGATTCGACACGACCCTTGAATGTGTAACCTGGAATAGCATCCACTTTAATGTCCACCACGCTCCCGGGTTCGATGTGCCGGAGCTGCGTTTCCTTGAAGTTAGCATCCACCCATGTTTCGCCCGTATCCACGATGTCAAGCAGGGTCTGCCCGGGTTGTACCAACTGGCCAACCTGGATTTCCTTGCGCGTTGTATATCCCTCGCATGGAGCGAGGATAACAGTATAGCTGAGGTTCAGTTCGGCTGTTTTGAGCAGAGCGTCGGCAAGTTCGATGCCGGCCTCGGATTGCGAAATGCGGTCGCGAGTCACATCTACCACCGAAGTAGTAGCCGTGCGTTGGCGCGCAAGCATCTCATAGCGGGCTTTCTTAGCTTCGTAATCGGTAACTACTGCATCGTACTGTTGACGCGTCACGGCATCACGCGCCAGAAGGTTCTCATAGCGGGCGAGGTCTGTCCGGGCCAACTCCATGACCACTTTGGCTTCACGGATGGACGCCTCTGTGACGGCCACATTGGCCGAGGCGGAACTCACCGACCGACTGGCAACTTGCCTTCCGGCCAATGCGTTATGGTAGTCAGCACGGGCACGCGCAAGGTTGAGGTGCATGTCGGCGTCGTCAATCAGTACAAGTGTGTCGCCCTTCTTCACCGGTTCATACTCCTTGAAGCGAATAGCGGCGATGTTGCCCTGGATGCGGCTGATTACGGGCACGATTTGACGGCGCACCTGTGCGTTGTCGGTGAATTCTATATTGCCGCCGTGAAAAAAACGGCTGAAAATCCAAATAAACGCAATCACGATAATTGCGGCGGAAACAATGTAGGAGATATATTTCTTTGTTTTGTGGTTCATATCTTTCCGGTTGTGAAGAGGAGTTTATAGTAATAATAGATTATGTTGATGCGTGCGTTAACAAGCTGTTGCTGGGCATCAAGGCGGGAGTTGGCAGCATCAAGCATGTCGGTAATCAGCGCCATTCCTTCGCCGAAGCGTGTTTCGGTGACGCGATAATTACGCTCAGCCAGCTCCACACTCTTTTGCCGGCTCTTTAGTTCCTCATAGGCTTCGAGGTACCGTATATGGTCGGCACGGACTTCCATGGTAAGGTTCTCGCGTGTGGCTTCGAGCTGTTCGGACGCTTTACACGAGGCTATCTTCCTGCGCGACAGCGTCTTGTTGGATTTATACAGCGACGAAAGCTGATAGCTTACCCCCACTCCGACGTACCAGTAGCTGAGATTACGGTTGATTGGTGGCACCTCCACCAGGATTGGGCCGTCGAGAGTCCATCCTGCTTGCAGCGAAATCTTTGGCAAGCGCTCCGAGCGGGCCATTTTCTCGGCAGTGCGGCTCAGTTCCAAATCGTTGGAGGCAAGTCGCAAGGTGGGGGAGAATTGCTGAGCTTCGCCTTGCCACCATCCTTCGCCCTGCGTGGGTAACGACCGGCTGAGGATCGTGCTGTCCGGAACTATGCTGATGTTGTGGTCGAGCCCGGCGGTTGTAACGAGGGTGGAATTTAGAATCCGAAGCAAATTATCCACCTTAACTTTTTGCAATTCAAGGTTGGAAAGGAGGAGTTCGTAACGGGTGATATCATTTTGCAAGGCTATACCTTGCTCTTTTCGCTCACGCATTTGGGCGAGCACTATTTCTGCTGCAGATATATTTTGTTCAAGCACGCTCCGGATGTTGGTGTACTTGTAAATATCAAGATAAAAGCCTGTAAGAGCCATACGTATGTTATTGCGCCTGATGTCAGCCAGATAGCGGGCCGCAGTGCTTTTGAGCTCGCTCATTTCAATGGCCGATGTGATGGCTCCGCCGGTATACACCGGCTGATCCACGCCTAAAGAGAGGCCGGTCCCAAGGTGTGGAATGGGCGCCTTGGCATAGTCGGAATAGTTTCGGGCCGTGGTGAAGCCATCGCCGATATAGCTTACGGACATGTTCACATTGATGTTGGGCAGCCGCTCAGTGCGAGCCTCAGCCATCGCCTTTTCTGCCTCCTGAACGGCTGTTATGGCTGGTTTCAATTGGGCACTGTTCGCTTCGGCCGACTCAAAAATTTCTTCGAGAGTCATCACGTGCGGCTCTTGAGGGTACAGCGTCCCGCTCCACAGCGCTGACGCAAGCACCACTGCGAGCAATCGATGATTGTTCATAAATGGGTTATAGGATTATGTGGTTCAATAGCTCGAGCCGTAAACCACCTTTGACCAATAAAGAAAAATGAAGGGAAATGTGGGAGATTCCTGAGCTTGAGAACAGGAACGTCCTGACTATCATGCGTTAGCGGAAGCTGTACTTTTCCACTTTTCGAGATAACCCCAGTTCTTCACAACCGGAGTAAAGTTTAGTACTTTTGTTTCGTATAAAATCATTTGCACCGCAACTCTGTGTGAATTGCGGTGCAAAGTTACGAAATTTTTTCGAAAGAATGTCAGTTTTTAGTGTTGCCCCAGGTGTTGTAGTACACTTTTTCGGGTTTCCATTTATCCTTAGGAGTGTTTTCACCATCGGGGTAACCAACACATACACAAGCCATTGGCACAATATTGCCCGGCATATTGAAAATACGGGAGAAGGTAGCGACACGTTCGGAAATTGGGTAAATACCGCACCAAACAGCCCCTAAGCCCATTGAATGCGCCGCAAGCAGGAGGTTTTCGGTGGCCGCGGAGACATCCTGCGTCCAATATTCGCGGGCCTCACCATCGAGAGCCGCTTCCATATTGCCGCACATAAGAATTGCTACAGACGCAGTTTGGGCCATCTTCATGGATGGGAAGTTGGCAACTATTGAGTCAAGCATGGCGCGATCGTCGACCACCAGGAAGCACCAGGGCTGTTTGTTGACTGCTGTAGGGGCGGCCATGGCGGCATGGAGCATCGTGTCGATTTGCGCCACAGTGACCTGTTGGTCGGTGAACGACCGCACGCTGGTGCGGGTCATGATGGTGTCGTAAGTGGCGTTTCCATGTGGTTCAGTCTTGCACCGGCAGCCTACAAACGTCAGCATCGCGGTGCCGACAAGCAAGCATAAGCATCTAAGTTTCATGACTTTATGATTGATTTATTAAACAAATACTTCACGTATGATACGCGCAACCAGGTCGGGTTCATATCCGCGCGAAGCAGCGAAGCGGAAGAGGCGTGTTCGGCCGTCGTAGGTGCGGGGTTCCTCGATTGTGCGGGCTTTGGAGGTGAGTATATCTCTGAGATTCTGCTCGTACTCCTGGTCATCTATCTCGTCCAGCGCGTCATCGACTATTGAACGGTCGACCCGTTTGGCCGCGAGTGCGAGCGCGATTTTCCTCCGTCCCCAGCGGCCGAATTGAACCTTATCGCGCACGAAAGCGCGAGTAAAACGTCGGTCGTCCACAAAACGCCTGTATATCAACGACTTCATTATTGTCTCAGAGTCTGACGCTGAGACTTTCCAGCGATAGAGTTTCTGACGCAATTCGTACTCGCAGTGTTCACTTCGCGCGCATAGTTCCTCCAGGCGCAGAAGTGCGCGCTCGGGCTCCATGGGTTTGGGCGTTGAAGCTTTCTTAATTGCCATCGGGTTTACAGGCTTTAGTGTAACGCCAATTTCCTTTATAGTCCTTCTCACACTCCACATCCGTAAAGCCGCTATTTTCCAGCAGGTTAACCATTTCAACGGAAAAATCCCGATTGATTTCGAAGAAAAGCCAGCCTCCGGGCACAAGGTTAGCGGCCGCATAGTGGGTTATTGCCTTGTAAAACATCAGCGGGTCACTGTCCGGCACGAATAATGCTGTAACAGGCTCATAATCAAGCACATTCCTGTCCATCGAAGCCTTTTCACTCTCCCGGATATACGGTGGATTGGATACAATGACATCCCATGGTGTGCTCGGCAAACTCTGCGATAGTATATCATGGCGCTCAAAAGCGACTTTCACTTTGAGACTTGAAGCGTTTTTCGAGGCTGTAGCAATAGCCTTGTCTGAGATATCCCAACCGGTAACCCGGCTGAACGGCAAAGCTTTGGCAAGTTCGATTGCGATACAACCTGAGCCGGTCCCGACGTCCAGCACGCGCAAATCGGGTCGGCTTCCCATAGTATCGGTAACCAAATCCACCAGACCCGCAGTTTCCGGTCTTGGAATAAGAGTAGCTTCATTTACCTCGAAGTAATTCCCCATGAACAAGGCTTTTCCGACGGCATACTGCACCGGCATGCCCTGCTCTACCTTCCGAACTGCCTCGGTGATTCGGGCAACTGTGGTGTCCAGTACACTGCGGTCGCCGTTCATCCACAGATAATTACGGTCGTAGCCCGCAACATCTTCGAAGATGATACGGGCCGCGGCGTCGGCCTCGCCTGAGGTCATCACTTCCCTCAGTCTACGGGTTATTTCTTCAAACAGATTTGCGATGGTGACCATTATTGGCGGTCGTCGTTTATGGCCTCATAGAGGAAGGCGTCATCGTCGCCACCTTCAGAGTCATCTTCTTCGACATCGTCCACATCCCAGTCCACATCCTCTCCCCACTGGTCGGGGCTGATGCTCCTGAGGTCCTCGGCTTCCTGATTTGCCTCATCCTCCGAGGGTTGGTATTCGAAGATAAACTCGTCCTCCTCGCGTACACGATGGTGGCCGTCGAGAGGTCGGTGAATAATTTCGGCTACTTCGATGCGGTTATTCTCGTCCGTGATGGCTCGCCAAAGCATATCCTTCAGTTCCGTGATACCCTGACCGGTAACGGCCGAAATGAATACGTGCGGCACTCCTTCGGGTAAGGTCTTGGCAATTTCTTCGCGCAGCTCGTCGTCCAGGAGGTCGCTCTTGGATATTGCCAGCACGCGCTGTT
>CAYNHP010000081.1:0-4370 GCA_964397235.1 uncultured Bacteroides sp.
GCTGCTGAACTGGGCGAGTTAGTGCTGGCCTACGCCACGACCGTTCACAAACTGCAGGGTTCGGAGGTGCGCTACATGGTGTTCCCCGTGGCGCTGGCACACAAGCCGATGCTCTACCGCAACCTGCTCTATACCGGGGTGAGCCGGGCCTCGGAGTTGTGCGTGATTGTAGGCGAGGAGGAGGCTTTGCGCTACGCCATTTCCAACAATCCTTCGTCCACCCGCAACTCTAATTTCCGCCACAGGCTTCTTCCGGCGAAAAAAGTGTAAAATTTCATATTTTTTAAGCTTTCGGGGTGTAGTTTTTGAGCATGGAAATTCGTATTTTTGTGCTCCAAAATCTAACACCATTTATGATAACTACAATACTTGCGATTTTCGTAATCGGCTACCTCTGCATCGCACTCGAGCATCCGCTGAAAGTGGATAAGACAGCGTCGGCGCTGTTGCTGGGCATGGTGCTCTGGGCAATCTATATCCTGTCGGCCCACCACTTCGTGGACCCCGACGGGGAGCACTTCCTGCACTTCCTGCACGACAACCCGGCGCTTGTGGGGGCGCCCTTCCACAAGCAGGCGATGGAGTACGCGCTCAACTGCGACCTTGTGGAGCATCTGGGCGACATCACCCAGACGCTGCTCTTCCTTATCGGGGCCATGACCATCGTAGAGCTTGTCGACGTGCACGGGGGCTTCAAAATAATCACCGAGCGCATATCCACGCGCAACATGCGCGGGCTGCTGTGGGTTATCGCCGGCGTTACGTTCATCCTCTCGGCCGTGCTGGACAACCTGACCACCACCATCGTAATCCTTACCCTCCTGCGCAAGCTGGTTGAGGACCGCCAGGAGCGCTGGATTTATGCGGGGGCCATCGTCATAGCGGCCAACAGCGGCGGCGCCTGGTCGCCCATCGGCGACATCACCACCATCATGCTGTGGGTCAAGGGCAACGTGAACCTCTCGAGCCTTGCGGCCTTCGTGCTGCTGCCGTCCATCATTTCGATGGTTATTCCCGTGGCGGTGCTGGCCCGCGGCCTCAAGGGCTCGCTGACCCACTTCGAGGCGCCTACGGAGAGCAATTCGTCCATTTCCCACCGCGAGAGCATGGTTATGTTTATCCTCGGCGTAGCCGGCCTGCTGGCTGTGCCGGTGCTCAAAAGCTGCCTCCACCTGCCCCCGTTCGTGGGCATCCTGCTGGTGCTGGGCGCTCTGTGGGTGTTCACCGAGGTGTTCTACAACGCCAAAATGTTGCAGAAAGCCAAGGAGTTACGCATCCCCAAGGTGATTGCACGCATCGACATGCCGTCGATTCTCTTCTTCCTGGGCATCCTGCTGGCCGTGGCCGTGCTCCAGTCCACCGGTATCCTCTCAGGCCTGGCCGGATGGCTGGACGCCAAGCTGCATAACGTGTACATTATCAACGTAATCCTGGGCTTGCTCTCGTCCGTAATCGACAACGTGCCGATGGTTGCGGCTGCGATGGGCATGTACCCCGTGGCTCACCCCGACGCCGTAGGGTATGCGGCCAACTTCGTGACCGACGGCACCTTCTGGACCCTGCTGAGCTACTGCGCCGGCGTCGGCGGCAGCATCCTCATCATCGGTTCTGCTGCCGGCGTAATCGCCATGGGCATCGAAAAAATCAACTTCGGCTGGTACCTGCGCAAGGTTTCGCTCATAGCCCTGGCAGGCTACCTGGGCGGCGTGCTTGTGTTCATGCTCGAGCACTGGATTTTCGGGTAATAAACAAAAATTTCCACCATGCGTTTAGTTTGCGGAGCTGCCACTTGCTTTTAGAAATGAGTCGGCGTCCTTAAACAGAAATATTGACATAAACACAATGAAAGCAGAAATAATTCCCGGAAGGGTATATTATATAGGAGTGAACGACCGCACCACGGTCCGCTTCGAGGGCCTGTGGCCGTTGCCTCAGGGCGTGAGCTACAACTCGTACCTTGTGCGGGGTAGTGAAGCCACGGCAATAATCGACGGCGTGGAGGTCAGCCATGCGCTGGAGCAGATTGACATGATTCGCCAACTGACGCCCGACCACGCGCCGGACTACCTGATTATCAACCACATGGAGCCGGACCATTCGGGAGGCATCGCCATCCTGCGGCAGGCTTTCCCGGAGCTCAAAATCGTGGGGAACAACCAGACGCTGGCCATGGTCAAGGGCTACTACGGCATGGCCGACGGCACGCTGGCCGTCAAGGACGGCGACACGCTCTCCCTGGGCGACACGTCGCTGCAATTCCACCTCACGCCCATGGTGCACTGGCCCGAAACCATGATGACCTACATGCCGGGCGAGGGGTGCCTCTTCAGCGGCGACGCCTTCGGATGCTTCGGGGCTCTCAACGGCGCGGTGGTGGACCGCTACATGGACACCGACCGTTATTTCCCCGAAATGGTGCGCTACTACAGCAACATCGTGGGCAAGTACGGGCAGTTTGTCCAGCGTGCGCTCAAGAAACTTAAAGCGTTGACTATCAACACTATATGCTCAACCCACGGGCCCGTGTGGACCGAGCGCCGGGCGGAAGTTGTAAGCCTCTATGACCGACTGAGCCGCTACGAGGCGCTGGACGGGGGTGTGACCATAGTCTACGGGTCGATGTACGGCAACACCACGCGCATGGCCGAAGCCGCCGCCCAGGCGCTGGCCGCCGCCGGTGTGCGCGACATTGCCATGCACGATGCCGCCCGCAGCGATCTGAGCTTCATCCTGGCGGATGTGTTCCGCCATCGGGGGCTCATCATCGCTGCTCCGACCTACTCCGACGCCCTCTTCCCGCCTGTGGCCGCCTTTATGGATGCGCTGACCATCCGCGGGGTGCGCGACCGAGTCGTAGCCATCCTGGGGTCGCATACGTGGTCACAAAGGGCCATCGGCATCATCAAGCAGAGCGTCGACGCCCTCGGCCTGACGACTGTTGCTGAGCCCGTTAACGGCAAGCACGCGCCCTCGGCCGACGTGCTTCAGCAATGCGCCGACGCCGCCACCGCCCTGGCCGGCCAGCTCGCGCAGGCCAAAGACGAGGGTTAAGGTCTGAAAATCCGGGGCCTTGGAGGTCCTGACTAAAATATCGCAGAAAACATAAATACACAAATCATGAAAACAGCTATAACCAATGGAAAAATTCTCACGCCGCAGGGATGGAAAGAGGGCGTGCTCATTATCGAAGACTCAAAAATAGCCGGCATTGCCCACGGGGCACCTGCCGACGCGCAAATCATTGATGCTCATAGGGGTTACGTGCTCCCCGGCGGCATCGACCTCCACGTCCATGGCGGAGGCGGCCGCGACTTCCAGGAGGCCGACCGCGAAGCCTTCGAAACGGCCATCGCTACCCATCGTCGCCATGGCACCACGGCCATCCTGCCCACCCTGTCGTCGTCCGACTCCGAAACAATGCGCCGCGCCGCTGCCATTGCCGACGATATGATGGCCGACCCCTACTCGGGCGTAATCGGCCTTCACTTCGAGGGCCCCTATTTCAGCCATACCTACGGCGGAGCCCAGATGCCGCAGTATATCCGCAACCCTGACCCCGAGGAGTACCGCTCCATCGTGGACGCCCATCCTTCGGTCCGCCGTTGGGACGCCGCCCCCGAGCAACCCGGCGCCATGGAGTTTGCCCGCTACCTCCGGAGCAAGGGGGTGGTCTGCGCACTGGCCCACACCGGTGCCGAGGACGACACCATCGAGGAGGCCGAAAAGGCCGGATTCACCCTCGCTACTCACTTCTTCAACGGCATGTCGAACGCCCATAAGGACGGCATGTACAAGCACTCAGGCGTGGTCGAATCCGTGTTCATGCGTGATAATATTGCGACCGAAGTCATTGCCGACGGAATACACGTACCTGCCGTGATGCTCAGACTTTTGCACAAAATAAAGGGCACAGATAAGGTTGCACTGGTGACCGATTGCCTGGCATGCGCCGAATCGGCCGACGGCAAAGCCTTCGACCCGCGCGTGGTGGTGGGCGATGGTGTGGCCATGCTTTCCGACGGCTCGGCCATTGCGGGCAGTATCGCCACGATGGACCGCCTTATCCGCACCATGACCCAAGCGGGTATACCCCTGGAGGAGGTTTCGGCCATGGCTTCGGCCACTCCGGCCAAAATCATGGGCATTTACGACCGCAAAGGCTCCCTCGAAGCGGGCAAGGACGCCGACATCATCATCATGGACCCGGACCTGAACCTCACCAAGGTCATCGCCATGGGGCGCCCGGTTGATAATGCATAATGCATAATGCATAATTCATAATGCATAATTCATAATGCATAATCGGAGCATCGGCTCCATGCCGCAATGTATGGAGGTGGCGAGCTCCCGCTCGCCACAATGACCCTAAA
>CAYNHP010000081.1:4470-8040 GCA_964397235.1 uncultured Bacteroides sp.
TTGCATGCGCTATTACCGTCGGAGCCCAAGAGCCCGTTAAGGTTGCATGTATCGGCAACTCAATCACTTACGGCTCGCTGGTCGACAACCGCGAGGTCAACGCCTACCCGGTTGTGCTCCAGCGCCTGCTCGGGCCGGGCTATGAGGTGCGGAATTTCGGACGGCCCGGGGCGACCCTTCTGCGCCGAGGCCACCGGCCCTACGAGAAGCAACCGGAATTCGCTCAGGCAATGGCTTTTGCGCCGGATATCGCCGTAATCAAAATCGGAATCAACGACACCGACCCCAACGACTGGCCCCACTACCGCGACGACTTCGCCGCGGACTACGCCGCCCTGCTGGACAGCCTGCGTGCGGCCAACCCCCGCGTGCGCATCATCATGTCGCGTCTGGCGCCGGTGACCGTCGCACATCCGCGGTTCAAGGCCGGCACGCAGCAGTGGCGCGACTCCATCAACGTCCTGCTCGAAAACCTGGCGCGGACGCAGAATGTGGAGTATATCGACCTGGGCGAGCGGCTCATCGACCGCCCCGAACTGCTGCCCGATGCGCTGCATCCAAACGTGACGGGCGCGGCGCTGATGGCCCGCACGGCTTATGCGGCCATCACGGGCAACTACGGCGGCCTGCACATGGCGCCGGTGTATAGCTCCGGGATGGTGCTCCAGCGCGAGCGCCCCCTGCGCATCAAGGGTCATGCCGACGCAGGCGAACGTGTGCGCGTAAATCTGGCCGGAAACACGGCTTACGCTACGGCCGACAACCGCGGGCGGTGGACAGCCGTACTCCCTCCCATGGAAGCTGCCGAGGGGTTGACCATGACCGTCAGCACCCCGGCCGACACGCTGCGCTTCGACGATGTAGCCGTGGGCGAGGTGTGGCTGGCGTCCGGCCAGAGCAACATGGCCTTCACCGTGGGTGAGGCCGTGGACATCACTTCAATTCCCTCCGACCCATCGCTAAGATTCTTCGACATGCGTCCGCGGGCCATCACCAACGCCAAACAGTGGTCCGAGGAGCAGCTGGCGGCTGTGGACAGCCTGAACTACTTCCTGCCGGCACGCTGGGCAGGCGTGGATGAGTCCAATGCACGCCCCCTCTCCGCCGTGGCCTACGCCTTTGCGCGGGCCTTGCGCGACAGTCTGGATGTGCCCGTGGGCATCATCGCCAACGCCGTCGGAGGTGCCGGGGCTGAAGCCTACGTCGACATTGAGGTGCTCGAAGAGTTCTTCCCCGAAGTCCTGGCCAACTGGCGCAAAAACCACTATATCCAATACTGGGTTCAGAAGCGCGCCGGCGAAAATACGGGCACCGACGCCGCCGGCGTGCTTCACCGCCACCCCTACGAACCTTCCTACCTCTACGCCGCGGGCATGAAACCCCTGGAGGGCTACCCGATGCAGGGCATAATCTGGTACCAGGGCGAGTCCAACGCACAGAATGCGGAGGTGCACGAGCGCCTCTTCCCGCTGGTGCTCGAAAGCGTCCGCCGCGGGTGGGACAGCCCCGAAATGCCGGTGATTTTCGCTCAGCTTTCGTCGCTCAGCCGTCCATCGTGGGCAGCTTTCCGTGATAGCCAGCGACGTATGGCCGAGCGGATGGATAATGTGTACATGGCTGTGACTCATGATGTTGGCGATTCGCTCGACGTCCACCCGCGCCGCAAGGTGCCCGTCGGGAGCCGTATGGCGCGTCAGGCCCTGCGGAATGTCTACGGCTTCAGCGGCGTGCAGGCCGACGGTCCGCGGGCAAAGCGTGCCTTTCTTGCACCCGGCGGCGACGTGGTGGTTGAATTTACCGATGCCGAGGGCCTGACCACGGCCGACGGCGGCGCGCCTATTACCTTCGAGGTGGCCGGTGGGGATGGAATTTTCGTTCCCGCAGCGGCACGCATAGAGGGTAATGCGGTGATACTCAGCGCCGACGCTGACCCCGTGCAGATGCGCTACGGCTGGCAGCCGTTCACCCGCGCCAACCTTGTCAATGGCGACGGACTACCCGCTTCGACCTTCTCGATGCTGATTGAACGACCCTTGGCGCAGGCCGAGAGGGGCGTAGAGTTCGGCCTGTCGGGGTGTGCCGGAGGTATCGTTGGCGGTGAGGCCATCGTGGCCGGCGGTTGCAATTTCCCTGTCAACACCTTTGCCCCGAACGCTCGCAAACACTTCTATCGCGGTATCTATCACGTTGACGAGCAGGGGCTTCAGCTCCGCGGCGAGCTACCCCGGGCACTCGCATATGCCGCGTCGGCCACCGTTCCGGGCGGCGTGGTCGTAGCCGGTGGACTCACCCCCGACGGACCCACTGCCGCTACCTTGCTCATCACCCCCGGCTTCACCGTTGAGGAGCTGCCGGCCTTGCCCGTGGCCATCGACAACGCATCGGCGGCAGCCATCGGCTCCAAGGTGTACGTTGTTGGCGGAAATGCCGACGGAGTACCCTCCAACAGCATCTATATGCTTGATACAGAACATCCTGACGCCGGATGGAGAGCCCTGCGCCCCTTCCCCGGCAACCCGCGCACACAGAGCGCCGTGGCTGCCTCAGGGGGTAAGATTTACGTGTTCGGGGGCTTCGCTGCCGGCCAAAATCCCACATTGGACACCACCACGCTCGTGTTTGACCCCGCCCGGAACCGCTGGAAAGAGCTCCCGGCACCCCCTGCGGAGACATCGCTCGGAGGCGGTTCTGCCGCCACGCTGCCCGACGGCCGGATAGTAATCACCGGAGGCGTCAATGCCGACATATTCCTTGATGCCCTGCGCGCCACTCCGGCAAACTACCTCAGCCACAAGCCCGAATGGTACCGCTTCAACCCCGACGTTCTGATTTTCAACCCTACCGACGGCTCATGGAAAGTGCTTGAAGCCACCGACACCGCCCGTGCCGGCGCCACCCTCCTACCCGTCGACGCCGACCTGCTGATGCTCTACGGCGGCGAACTCAAACCCCGCCTCCGCACCCCCCGCACCACCCCAATCTCCATCCCCAACTGAAATCCCCCTCATCACCTACTTAACGACGCTCCTATGGTTATGTGCGGGAGTCGAGGAGGATGGTGACGGGGCCTTGGTTGAGGAGGGCGACGTCCATGTTGGCGCCGAAGATGCCGCGCTCTACGGGGCGGCCGAGGGCCTCGGCCAGGGTGTCGCAGTAGAGTTCGTAGAGGGGCACGGCTTTGTCGGGACGGGCGGCGCGGATGTAGCTTGGGCGGTTGCCTTTGCGGGCGTTGGCCAGGAGGGTGAACTGGCTTACAGCCAGGACGTTGCCGCCGACATCGGCCACGGAGCGGTTCATCACGCCGGATTCATCGTCGAAAATGCGCAGGGCTGCGGTTTTGGCGGCCAGCCAACGGGCATCATCCTCGGTGTCGTCGACGTCGACGCCCACGAGCACCATGAGGCCCATGCCGATTTGGCCTACAATTTTGCCTTCGACTTCCACGGAGGCGTGGCTTACGCGTTGGATCACTAATTTCATGATTTTTATTATTTAGTCATTTTTAGCCGTGGATTCCCTTAGGGCGCACCGAACGTGCAATGCGGTTCAAATAAGATTCAAATGGGATAA
>CAYNHP010000082.1:0-7691 GCA_964397235.1 uncultured Bacteroides sp.
TGCAGACGGAGTCGAGGAAGTGACGGTCGTGGCTCACGACGAGCACCGTGTTTTCGAAGTTGGAGAGGTAATCTTCAAGCCAGGCCACGGTTTCGAGGTCGAGGTCGTTGGTGGGCTCGTCCAGCAGGAGGTTGTCGGGGTTGCCGAAGAGCGCCTTTGCCAGGAGCACGCGCACCTTTTCGTTGGCGCTGACGTCGCGCATGAGCATGTAGTGGCGGTCCTCCTTGATGCCGAGACCACTCAGGAGGGCGGCGGCATCGCTTTCTGCGTTCCATCCTTCGAGTTCGGCGAATTTCTCTTCGAGTTCAGCGGCGCGGATGCCGTCGGCTTCGCTGAAATCGGGCTTTGCGTAGAGGGCATCTTTTTCCTGCATGATGTCCCACAGGACGGTGTGGCCGCGGAGCACGGTTTCGATGACGGTGCAGTCGTCGAACTTGAAGTGGTCCTGCTCCAGCACGCTCATGCGCTCGCCGGGACCTTGGGCAATGCTGCCGGAAGTGGGGTTGAGCTGGCCCGAGAGCATGCGCATCAGGGTTGACTTACCCGCGCCGTTGGCGCCGATGATGCCGTAGCAGTTGCCGGGAGTGAATTTCAGGTTAACATCCTGAAACAAAGGTTTTTTACCGAATTGAATACCTAAATTGTTTACCGTTATCATTGTTCTTGGTTCATTTTCGCGAGCGAAACTGAAGGTTATGGGTTTAGGGTTTAATGTTTAAAGTTTAAAGTTTAAGGCTTTGGCGTTACGTTGCCGCTTGATCTCCAAATCTCTAATCTCTTAATCTTCAACCTCTAATCTCATAATCTCCTAATCCTTTAGTCTCGAATCTCTCATCCACTAATCTATTAATCTCCTAATCTCTAATCTTCTCATCTTCACTGAATGTGCAGGGCCGGTGCGGCGGCGCGGCAGTTGTAGTTCATCGACATTGTGGCGCCGTAGGCACCGGCCGAGCACACCGCCAGGAGGTCGCCGCGCCGGAGGTGGGCGGGCAGTTGGATACCGCGGGCCATGACGTCGGTGCTCTCACAGACGGGTCCCACGAGGTCGTAAGTTGCCATGGGCACGTCAGTGCCGGTCAGGGCGATGACGCGGTGCTCGGCGCCATAAAGAGCCGGGCGGATGAGTTCGGTGAAACCGGCATCCACCACGCACAGGCGCCGGCCCGACTCGGTGGTCTTGGTCAGCAGCACGCGCGTGAGCAGGAACCCGCACTGCCCCACCAGGGCGCGTCCGAGCTCGAAGTGCACTTGCGTGTGGGCTGGCAGCTGAAGCCCCCGGCGGAAGGTGCCGAAATAGCCCTCGAAGTCGGGGACGGGGTGCTCGAGCGGGTGGTCATAGTCGATGCCCAGGCCACCGCCGAGGTCGAGGATTTCGCACCGCAAGCCCATGGCTTCGAATTCGGCCACCAGAGCGTTGGCGACCTTACAAAGCCGGACAAAGGGCTCGTAGTCAGTTACTTGCGAACCGATATGGAAGTGAAGCCCCTTGAACTCAAGATGCGGCGAATTGCGGAGAATTTCCACCGCCGCAGGAATCTGCGACACGGGGATACCGAACTTGTCCTCGTCGGTGCCGGTGGTGATGTCGTGGTGGGTATGGGCGTCGATGCCGGGGTTTATTCGCAAGGCAATTTTCGCCTTAACATCCTCACCGGCAGCGATTTGCTCAATTATGGGCAGCTCTTCCACCGACTCCACATTGATGCAGCCGATGCCTTGACGGAGGGCGAGACGAATTTCGCTGTCGGTCTTGCCCACTCCGGCCATGAAGATGCCCTGCGGTTTAAAATCCTGAGCAAGAGCAAGTTCAACCTCGCCCCCGCTTACGGTGTCCGCGCCAAGCCCGTGGTTCACCATGCAGCGGAGGACGTCCTGGCCGGTGTTGGCCTTGATGGCGTAGTGGAGGTGGTAGTCGCCCGCCGCGGCGAGAGCTTTATCCACCGTCGCTTCAAGCAGGGGCATGTCGTAGCAATAGCACGGCGTGGCGTAGTTGCCGTTGAGGATGCGTTGGTTATTCAATATGCTCATTGGTGGAAGAGGTTATCGCTCAGGCGTTTGAGGGCTTCTATCTTATCCTGACGGCGAACGAGTAGGGATATGTTGTAGGAGCTTCCGCCGTAGGAAATCATGCGTATGGGGATGTCGCCCAGGGCGTTGACCACCTTTGCCTCGAAGCCGCGGTTGAGCCAGTTGAGGTCGCCCACGACGCATATAATCACCATGTCCTTGTCCACGTTCACGGTGGCGAACTCCTTGAGGTCGTCGATGATTGCGGCCAGGCGGGAGTCGTTGTCCACCGTTACGGTGACGCCCACCTCGCTGGTGGCCATCATGTCGATGCTGGTGCGGTGGTTCTCAAAGGTTTCGAACACCTTGTGTAGGAAACCGTAGGCCAGGAGCATCCGGCCGCTCTTGATTTTCACCGCCGTGATGCCATCCTTGGCGGCTATGGCTTTGATTTTGCCGTCGGGCGGCATATTATATATGAGTGTTCCGGGGGCGTCGGGCTGCATGGTGTTGAGCAGGCGCACTGGGATGTTGGCCAGTTTGGCCGGGAGCACGCATGAGGGGTGAAGAATTTTTGCGCCGAAGTAGGCCAGCTCGGCGGCCTCTTCGAAGTGGAGTTCGTGGACGGGGCGCGTGCCTTCAACATAGCGGGGGTCGTTGTTGTGCATGCCGTCGATGTCGGTCCATATCTGGATTTCCTCGGCGGGCAACACGGCGCCTATGATGCTGGCAGTGTAGTCGGAGCCTCCGCGCTGGAGGTTGTCGATGCCGCCGCGGCTGTTGAGGCAGATGTAGCCCTGGGTGATGTAGAGGTCGGCATTGCTCTCAAGTTCCATAAGCCGTTTGAGGCGCACGGATATATGGCTCATATCGGGCTCGCCCGACTCCAGCGTACGCATATACTCCAGGGCCGGGAGCATCACGGCGTTGACGCCCTTCTCCTTGAGGTAGGCCAGCATCAGGGCCGTGGAAATAAGCTCACCCTGGGCGAGTATTTCCTTTTCGCCCGCCTCCGAGAAAGTTTCCGAAAAATAGGAGCGGATCAGGAAGAACGACCGCCCCAGGGCCGAGACGGCGCTCTCGCGACTGCTGCGGTCGGTGAGCAACTCATTGACCACGGCGGCATATTTTGCCTCGAGATTGTTGAGGGTCTCCTGCGCGCCGGGGATATTGCCTTTGCTCAGGTAATCTGAAATTTCCACCAGCGAGTTGGTGGTCCCACTCATAGCCGAGAGCACCACGATGTTCTTCCCTTCGCGGACTATAAGGTCGGCTACATGCTTGATACGGCTGGCCGACCCAACGGAGGTGCCGCCGAACTTAAGTACTTTCATTTACCGTTATTTCAATTTTTGAGCCGCAAAGTTACGAAAAAAATCCCGTCCAACCATAGGAAAAGGCCGTTTTCAACATGGAGCTACGTGGGTGCTCTGAATTTTTCTAATTTTATTTGGAAATCACCTAAATAATGTCTAACTTTGCATCGACAGTTTCCACCACGCCTCTTCGCAATGCGTACCAGGGTGGAACTTTTGCTTTTTATTCCTATGGATTATAATAAAACGGCTTTAGACTATCCGCAGATTATTACTCTATTGAAAAGGCGTAATCTCCTTTTTGCAAACGAGACAGTAGCCTTGAAGCAGCTTCAGATTATAAGCTATTTTCGTTTGGCTAACTATCTGCGACCGATGGAACAAGATAAAGTTTCACATATTTTCAAGCCAAATAGCTATTTTGAAAACGCAATTGACCTTTATTACTTCGATAAGCAGCTCCGCGCTTTATTGTTTACGGCCATTCAAAGTTTTGAGGTTGCCCTGCGATCAAAAATAATTCACCATTTCTCTTTAAGGTACGTTGCTTTTTGGTTTCTGAATCAAGACCTTTTCTCCGACAAAAGAATTTTTTCAGAGTGCCTCACCCATATTCAACAAGAAGTTCTAAGATCTAAAGAGGATTTCATCCAGGAGCACTTGGAAAAATATGATAATCCCCCGCTCCCGCCGGCGTGGAAAACTTTGGAAGTTGTTTCCTTTGGAACTTTGTCGCGCGTCTTTTGCAACTTCTCAGATGTTTCCTTAAAGAAGAAAATTGCTCGCGAATTAAATCTGCCTCAACATCGATATTTGGAAAGCTGGTGTAAAAGCCTGGTGGCTCTCAGGAACAATCTTGCACACCATTCACGAACATGGAACAGGACTTTTCCTATCCAACCCCAATTGCCAAGAACCCTAAATGGAGAATGGATTGAAATAATAGGTGTACCGTCCAACAAGCTTTATGCCCAACTATGCTGTCTGGCCTATTTGCAAAATGCCATTCATCCGGGCAACGACTTTAAACAAAGTTTTAGAACACTTTTAGATGCACATCAAAACGTGGATGTCTCAGCCATGGGTTTTCCATCTAATTGGGAATCCCAACCTCTTTGGAAAATACAATAAGGATTATGAAAAAGCGATTCATAAGGAATTTTACTAACTTCGCGGTATGGATATAGAATCGATTCGGGATTATTGTCTGTCGTTGCCGAGGGCCACGGAGGATATGGCTTTCGGCGAGGACATTCTGCTCTTCCGTGTGGAGGGGCGCATCTTTGTGTGT
Source organism: uncultured Bacteroides sp. (assembly GCA_964397235.1). GTDB lineage: Bacteria > Bacteroidota > Bacteroidia > Bacteroidales > Muribaculaceae > CAG-873. The sequence goes on from CAYNHP010000082.1 coordinate 4,618, forward strand.
CTAAGCATCACGGCTCCGGCTGCGGTAGCATTGAAGGCCGACCCGGTGCGTGCCATCGAACTGCGCGAACGGTATGAGGCTATCGAACCCGCCTGGCATTGGAACAAGAAGTACTGGATTCAGTTTGCCGTCGGTGCTCCGCTGCCTACCGACCTGGTGCAAACCATCATCCGTCAAAGCTACGCCGAGGTTGTGAAGAAGTTACCGAAGTCCGTCAAGATTGAATTCCCTGAAATACTGAGCGTTTACGAGTAGATTAGAAGATTAGAGATTAGGAGAGTAAAAGATTAAGAGATTAAAGATTAGGAGATTAAACGGCAAAAATAAGCTCTAAGCCCTAAAGCTCTAAACCGCCAACCCCGTAAACACATAAACCATTAAACCCCTAAACCCATAAACCTATAAACCTACTGTGAGAAGCGAATTTGTTTACACCGTCGAGGAAATTTTCGGGCGCGTGCTCGATGAAGTGGAGCATAAAAAGTACTACATCGGCCCCTACCAGCGGGGCTACAAGTGGGACTCGCGCAGCCCCTACGACCAGGTGCCCCAGCTGCTGACCGACGTATACCAGGCCAGGCAAAAGAGCCTGCAGCAGCCCGACGGCGACGACAAGGAGTACTTCCTGCAGTACATAACGGTGCTGAAGAATGATGGTCGCTACGAAGTGATCGACGGCCAGCAACGCCTCACCACCCTGGCCATACTCCTCCACTGCCTCGACGACCCGTCCGTGGCCCGCGACAAGCTCGAGTACGCCCGCGACGAGGGTGGAAATTCGCTTCTGGAAAAAATCGAATACGAAGGCGAGCCGCGGTCGCAGGACGAGGACTATATCATCGGGGCCAGAGAATGTGTCGACCGCTTCACGGCTATCCTCAAAAACCTTGACGAACTGAACGAATACAAGCGCTATCTGCTTAACAATGTGAAAATTATCCTCAACCGCGAGAACGATTTCGTCAAGCCGGAGGACGTTTTCGTGAACCTCAACGGCAACAAGATAGAGCTAACCAACGCGTACCTCGTCAAGGGACTTTTCCTCACCCGCAGCGTGAAGCGGACAGGTCCCAACGGCATGACCTACAGCTACTTCAACATCCAGGAGCAACGCAAAATCAACGGCCGCATGTGGGACGAGATTCAGAACTGGATTCAGCAGCCGGCCGTGGCGCATTATTTCTTCGGAAAGGATGGAATAAAGGACAGCATGGATCGGTTGCTTGAAATGATTCTTCCTCCGAAAGATAAGGAAGAAAACACAACGGGAACCGACGCGATAAGCGCCTTTAAGGCAACCTTTGACTCCTCAGAGTCTGAGAACTTCAAAGAGAATTACCGCCTCTTCAACCGCTACAACGAGGTGGTGAAAACCGATGCCGACGGCCTCAAATGGATGGGGCGCCTGGTGCACGCTTACAAGAAGCTGCGGTCGGTTTACGAGTCGAACGAAACATACAACCTCCTTGGGTATGTCCTATTTCTATCACAAAACACCGAGCGAACAGGGTTACTGGCAGAGCTGATGAAACTGAGCGATTCGGACATCCAGCACAACCTCGCCCCAAAAGCCTTGCGCAGGTTGCCCGACCTTTCGGCAGGAGATATCGACTATCCCGACAAAAATCTTACTCCCCTCCTCCTCGCTTTTAGCGTGTTCCCCGACGGGTTCGACTCGCAAAGACCCCCTCGCTTCGACTTCCCGGCTTACGACTCCGCCAGTTGGACCCTCGAGCATATCAGTCCGCAGAACCCGAAGGACCAACTGACCGTCGAAGAGCAGTGGCGCGAAGAAATATTCGAGTGCTTCCGCCGGGCAAAATTGGAGGAAATGGCCCGGGACCCTGAATTTGACAAATCCGAATTGGGAAAAATACCTATTGAAGATGGAGTGTTGACTGACACAAGATATGTTTACGAGGACGTGGCCAATGTTCATGCAATGGGCAATATGGCCCTGCTGAACAACGGCGCCAACAGCGCCGCCAGCAACAATCCTTACTTCATCAAGCGCGGCATCCTGATGCAGAAGCAAAGCCAGGGAGCATTCATTCCGTTCCACACGCTGGCCGTGCTCAATAAATCGTTCATCGTGGGCGACAATGCTCCTCGCTTCTCCCCTCAACTCACCACGTGGAACCAGGCTGACGTCGACGCCCATGCCGAATGGATGCGCCGGCGCAACAAACAAATACGTGAACTCCTCAACCAGAAGCTGTCATGAAAACCGGAAGATATTCGCTGGCCCAACTGCTTGATAACGACAATATTGAGCACATCATCATTCCTGAGATGCAACGCGACTATGTGTGGACGCCCGATCATGTGAAGCGCCTGCTGGAGTCGGTTCACCTGAATTTTGAAAACCGGCAAACGCTGAGTCTCGACATCCGCCAGGGCGAAGAACCGGTGGCCCGGGAGCATGCAAAGCATCTGGTCAAGGAGTACGAACGCCTGCGATTCAACACCCGCATCGGCTTCATCTACGCCTATTACGACGCCTCCGACAGCAGTTCGCTCTACCTCATCGACGGCCAGCAGCGCATCACCACGCTCTTCCTTACCCTGCTGGCGCTTTACTCGCAGCTTGGGTATAAAACAGAGTTTTGTGAGCGCTATTTCATCCACGGCAACCCCAAGCTCGACTACAAGGTGCGCGAGTCGGCCCACCAATTTCTTGTGGATTTCATCAAGTACATCCTCGAGCACCCCGACGGCGACTTCCGCGCTGACAGTCCACATTATTATAGTGTCTATGACAACGACCCGACCGTGTGCTCAATCCTGGCCAACTTCGATGTTGCGCGCGAATGGGTCAAGAACCAGGACCTCGATGCGCGGCTCGACTACGTTGAGAACTTCATCGAATTCAACTACTTCGACACCGGCCTCAGTCGTCAGGGCGAACGTCTATATTTATATATGAATAGCCGCGGCGAGGACCTCTCGGTGCAGGAGCAGGTCCGGCCCACCATCGTCGGGCGCGCCAAGGATAAACTCTCCGCCGGGCGAGCTTGGGAAAGGTGGCAGGATTTTTACTGGCGCAACCGCGGGGCCAATCGCAACGCCGACAC
>CAYNHP010000083.1:0-7374 GCA_964397235.1 uncultured Bacteroides sp.
AAGGCTCGTGGTGCTGGGCCGGGGATTATCACTACTGCGTGCTTGATTTCGCTATCGAAAGTGGAAAGTTCGTCGTTAAAAACCATTGGGAGAACGACAAATACGCCCTCGACTTCGTCTATCATTGGGACGCTAAGACGCCGGGCTGGACTGTCTTTCTCAAAAGTCGCGCTGAGGAAGGATTTGATTCTGAGATAGTTGAGCGATTCACCGACCTTGCAGACCCCGTAAAGGATAATCCGACCAAATTGCGCTTCAAGGCCACTTTCACCGACACCCGGGGCTACTTGCCCGACGGCTCCTTGGAGTCCATCAACGCCCTGGTAGCCTGGGTGGAAGAAATGAAACCAATTTTAACGGAGAATTTGTCGTGACACGCGGCAACTTTTGGGGCAATGAGGCGTTGGCCTTATAACACCAAAAGGATTGCACCATGAAAATCGAAAAGATACCGGTGGTTCACACCGAAGACCTCTCCACGCTGCTTCAGTGGCGCATGGAGTCGTTGCGCGACCAGTTTTCCGACCTCACCGACGCCCAGGAGGAGAAGCTGGAGGCTGAGAGCCGCGCCTACTTCCTGCGCCATGTCCCCTCGGGCAACCACTACGCCGTGCTGGCCTCGCCCGGCGGAGAGGCCGTGGGGTGCGGTGCGCTCAACTTCTACTCCTCCATGCCCGGGCCGGAGAACCCATCGGGAGCCTGTGCCGACATCGTCAACGTCTACGTCCGGCCCGAGTTCCGCGGCCAGGGCATCGCTACAGCCATCGTGAACCACCTCAAGGAAATAGCCCGGCGGGCAGGCGTGAGCCGCATATACATCAAAGCCCGGCAGGCCACCTCAAACCTCTTCGCCCACGAAGGCTTCGTCCCCGTGCCGGGCGTCATGACCGCCATCTCCCGCTGACCATCAGCAAATTACCCGTACCGTTCCCGGCCGAGCTCGGTCGGGAAATCCGGCGTGCAAAATTTATTTGCGCAAATGTTTGGCCGCGTAAAAAAAATGTCGTACCTTTGCGGTCGCAAAACAATACAAAACCAATAACAATCAGAAATGGCAACAAAAATTAGATTACAACGTCATGGTCGCAAGAACTATGCGTTCTATCCTATTGTCATCGCCGATAGCAGGGCACCACGAGATGGTAGATTTATTGAAAGGATAGGTTCTTATAATCCGAACACTAATCCTGCTACAATCACTCTTAATTTCGATCGGGCTTTGTATTGGGTGACCGTAGGAGCTCAACCTACTGATACCGCTCGTGCAATCCTCTCCGCTGAAGGCGTGATGCTGATGCACCACCTGCTCGAAGGCGTGAAGAAGGGCGCGTTCGACGAAACCGAAGCTCACAAGCGCTACGAAGCCTGGAAGGCTGCCAAGGAAGCCAAAAAGGCTGCAAAGAAGGCTGAAATGGCCTCCAAGAAGGCTGCCAACGCCAAGGAGCGTATGGAAGCTGAAGTAGCCAAGAATAAGGCAAAGGCAGAAGCCGTTGCCAAGAAGAAGGCTGATGCCGCCGCTGCCGCCGAGGCTGCTGCTGCGCCTGCCGAAGAATCAGAGGCCGCTGCTGAATAAGCAGCTCCCTGCGGGTTTTATGCCCGGCGCTTCAAAATACCGGAAAAGGGTGTGCATGCAGCAGTGTCTGCTATCACACTCTTTTTGCTTTTTCTCACCATACTACGCATGAAAAAATTCAACGAATACAAGGGCCTCGACCTCTCGGCCCTAAACAAAGAAATGCTGCAGAAATGGAATGAGGCCGACCTCTTCCGCAAAAGTGTTGCCCTCCGCGAGGGCGCGCCGTCGTTCGTTTTCTTCGAGGGTCCTCCCTCGGCCAACGGTATGCCCGGCATACACCATGTCATGGCCCGTACCATAAAGGACCTCTTCTGCCGCTACAAGACCATGCAGGGCTTCCAGGTGAAGCGCAAGGCCGGCTGGGACACCCACGGCCTGCCCGTTGAACTCGGTGTTGAAAAATCGCTCGGTATTACCAAAGAGGACATCGGCAAGAAAATCTCTGTCGACGACTATAACGCCGCCTGCCGCCGCGAAGTGATGAAGTACACCCGCGAGTGGGAGACCCTCACCAACATGATGGGCTACTGGGTGGACATGACCGACCCCTACATCACCTACGACAACCGCTACATCGAGTCTGTGTGGTGGCTCCTGAAGCAGCTCCACGACAAACAGCTCCTCTACAAGGGCTACACCATCCAGCCCTACTCACCCGCCGCCGGCACCGGCCTTAGCACCCACGAGCTCAACCAGCCCGGATGCTACCGCGACGTAAAGGACACCACCTGCATCGCCCAGTTTGCCCTCAAGGACTCCATCCCCGCTATGGACGGCTGGGGCAAGCCCGTCCTGCTGGCCTGGACCACAACCCCCTGGACCCTTCCCTCGAACACGGCTCTCTGCGTCGGTCCGAAAATCACATACTCTATCGTCCGCTCATACAACCCCTACACCGGCGAACCCATCACCACGGCCGTGGCCGAAGCGCTGGTAAACTCGGTGTTCAACCCCAAGGCCGCCGACATCGCACTGGAGGACTACAAGCCCGGCGACAAGCTCGTGCCCTTCAAGGTTATGGGCACAGTCACCGGCGCCGACCTCGTAGGCCTGCACTATGAGCAGCTCCTGCCGTGGGTCAACCCCGGCGAGGGCGCCTTCCGCGTAATCCCCGGCGACTATGTGACAACCGAGGACGGTACGGGCATCGTACACATCGCCGGCACATTCGGCGCCGACGACCTCCGCGTGTCGCGCCAGAACGGCATCCCCCCGCTGTTCATGACCGACCGCGACGGCAATCCCCGCCCCATGGTCGACCTCACCGGTCGCTACTTCCGCATCGAGGACCTCGATCCCGAATTCGTCGCCTCAAACATGGATGCCCAGGAGTATGCCCGCTGGGCAGGCAAGTTCGTAAAGAACGACTACTATCCCGAGGGTCAGGCTCCTGAGGAGACTCTCGACATTGAAATCTGCATGGACCTCAAGAAGAGCGGCAAGCTGTTCCGCTCCGAAAAGCACGTCCACAACTACCCCCACTGCTGGCGCACCGACAAGCCCGTGCTCTACTACCCGCTGGACAGCTGGTTCATCCGCTCCACAGCCATGCGCGACCGCCTGATGGAACTCAACAACGACATCAAGTGGAAACCCGCCAGCACCGGAACCGGTCGCTTCGGCAAGTGGCTCGAAAACCTCCAGGACTGGAACCTCAGCCGCAGCCGCTACTGGGGCACTCCCCTGCCCATCTGGCGCACCGAAGACGGCGCCGAGGAGCTCTGCATCGACTCCGTCGAAACCCTCTATAACGAAATTGACAAGGCCGTGGCCGCCGGCGTCATGGCTTCCAACCCCCTGAAAGACAAAGGCTTCAAGGTCGGCGACTACAGCAAGGAGAACTACGAGCTCATCGACCTCCACCGCCCCTATGTGGACGACATCGTGCTCGTGTCGCCCTCCGGAAAACCCATGAAGCGCGAACTCGACCTCATCGACGTGTGGTTCGACTCCGGCTCCATGCCCTACGCCCAGGCCCACTACCCCTTCGAGAACAAAGAAGCCCTCGAGGCCCGCGAAATCTTCCCCGCCGACTTCATCGCCGAGGGCGTCGACCAGACCCGCGGCTGGTTCTTCACCCTCCACGCCATCGGTACCATGGTGTTCGACACCAATGCCTTCAAGGCCGTGATTTCCAACGGCCTGGTGCTGGACAAGAACGGCGAGAAGATGTCCAAGCGCAAAGGCAACGCCGTGGACCCCTTCAGCTCCATCGAAGAATTCGGTTCCGACCCCCTGCGCTGGTACATGATCTGGAGCTCGTCGCCGTGGGACAACCTCCGTTATAACCCCGAAGGCGTCCGTGAGGTCAGCCGCAAGTTCTTCTCGACCCTGAGCAACACCTACAACTTCTTCGCCATGTACGCCAACGTCGATGGCTTCGACCCCACCATGAAGGAAATCCCCGTCAGCGAGCGTCCCGAAATCGACCGATGGATTCTTTCGTTGCTCAACACCCTGGTGAAGAACGTTCAGACCGCCCTGGACGACTACGAACCCACCAAGGCCGCCCGCGCCATCGCCGACTTCGTGGGCGATAACCTCTCCAACTGGTACGTACGCCTCAACCGCAAGCGCTTCTGGGGCGGAGGCATGGACGACGACAAAGCCGCCTCCTACCAGACTCTCTACACCTGCCTGCTGACAGTGGCTCAGCTCGTGGCACCCATCGCGCCCTTCTTCAGCGACCGCCTCTACCGCGACCTCACACAAGGCGACGGGGCCGAGTCGGTCCACCTGTCCGACTTCCCCAAGGTCGACGAAAGCCTCATCGACAGCGCCCTCGAAACACGCATGGACGTGGCCCAGCGCCTCACATCCCTGGTGCTTTCCCTCCGCAAAAAAGCCAACATCAAGGTGCGCCAGCCCTTGGCCAAGATGCTCGTGCCCGCCTCCGACGACGCACAGGCAGCCGTTTTCGCCTCAATCGCCGACCTGGTCAAGACCGAGGTCAATGTCAAGGACTTCGTCATCGTCGACTCCGACAACGAAGTGTTCGTCAAACGCATCGACCCCGACTTCAAGAAACTCGGACCGAAGTTCGGCAAGCAGATGAAGCAGGCTGCCGCCATGATTAAAGCCTTCACCCGCCAGCAGATTTCCGACCTCGAGCGCGAGGGCTTCTGCGAACTCACCATCGACGGCGTCACCACCCGCGTGGAACTCGACGACGTGAAGATTATTTCCGAAGACATCCCCGGCTGGATGGTGGCCAACGACGGCCCCCTGACAGTAGCCCTGGACATCGACGTAACTCCCGACCTCTTCCGCGAAGGCCTGGCACGCGAAATCATCAACCGCATCCAGAACATCCGCAAGGGCCGCGACTACGCTATTACCGACCACATCACCATCGAGTTCCTCCCCGACGAAGTACTCAAGGAAGTGCTCGACACCTTCGGTGACTACATTGCAACCCAGGTGCTGGCCGATGCCATCACCATGGGCGATACCGCCAAAGAAGAAGATATTGAAATCATGGACATCGACGACATCAAATTCGGCGTGTCCATAAACCTTGCCTGACCATGACCGAACCCACACGCTACTCAGATGAGGAACTGGAGGAATTCCGGCAGATAATCCTCGCCAAGATGGCGAAGGCTCAGGAGGTCTACGACGACCTGTGCGCCATTATCCGCAACGACGGCAACAGCGACACCGACACCGCCCACACCTTCAAAACCCTTGAGGAGGGGGCAAATGTGTTCGAGCGCGAAGCCAACGCGCGCCTGGCCCAGCGTCAGCTCGACCTCATAAACCACCTCAAGGCCGCCCTGACCCGCATCGACAACAAGACCTACGGCATCTGCCGGGCCACCGGGAAACTCATCCCCAAGGAGCGGCTCCGCGTTGTCCCTCATGCCACCCTCAGCGTCGAGGCCAAGAACAGCAACCCCAACCATTGATATGTCGGTTCGTAAGGAGCTATATCCTTGGTTGGCATTCGGGGTCGTGGCCCTGGTCATAATCCTGGACCAAGCCCTGAAGATATGGATTAAGACCCACTTCTATCTGGGGGAAGACTACGAAATCTTCCCCTGGATGCACCTGCGCTTCGTGCAGAACAACGGATTCGCCTTCGGCATGGAGCTCGGCAGCAAAGTGTTCCTCACCGTGTTCCGGATCGTGTTCGGCTGCTTCCTGGCATGGTACCTCTACCGGATTGCCCGCACCGCCCGCGTTGCCTTCGGTTATATGGTCATGGTGGCGCTCTGCGTGGCAGGCGCATTCGGCAACGTCATCGACTGCGTGCTTTACGGCGAAATTTTCAACAATCCTTATCCGCCACAGGTTGCCACTTTCGTGCCCTTCGGCCATGGCTACGCACCCTGGCTGCAGGGTCGCGTGGTGGACATGTTCTGGTTCCCGCTGTTCGCCTTCCGTTGGCCCCAGTGGATGCCTCTGGTGGGCGGAGAAATGTTCTCATTCTTCGACCCAGTGTTCAACATCGCCGACGCCGCTATCTCCGTGGGAATCATTGCCATAATCCTCTTCTACTCCCGCTTCCTGGAGAACTTCCGGCGCCAGATCGGTAAAGACTAACACTCATGCGCCGCGGCCCCGTTGTCATACTCCTGCTCCTGATTCTGGTCGGATGCTCAAGGCGTCCGGGCGGCGTCCTGTCCAAGGAAGAGATGGCTCAGCTGCTGGCCGATATTCACACCGCCGAGGCCGTCATCGAAATCAACCGCTCTTCCTTCAACACCGACTCCGCACGCCGCGCACTCCGCCAGGCCGTCTACGAGCGCCACGGAGTCACCCAGCTCATGGTGGACTCTTCCTTCGTGTGGTACGGACGCAACATCGACAAGTACATGGACGTCTACGACCGCACCATCGAAATCCTCGACCACCGCAACATGGAGCTCGGAAGCCGCCTGGCCGAAGCAGCCCTTTCCATCGCCGGCGACTCCGTCGACGTCTGGCCAGGAGCGCGCTTCTTCAACATCACCGACCGCTCCCCATCCTCGGTGGTTACATTCTCATTCCCCCGCGATGCCAACTGGGAGCGCGGCGACATCTACACCTGGCGAGCTAAAATTTTCAACAATCAGGACGACGGCCAGTGGGGTCTGGTCACCGAGTACGCCGACGGCATGGTCGAATTCTACCACAACACCATTGCCGGCGACGGATGGCACGAACTTGCATTCGTCACCGACTCCAACCGCGTGGCAACACGAATCTACGGCTACATGTCCGTCGGCCGCCGACCAGGAACGGCACTCATCTTCGACAGCATCGCGATGGTCCGCAAGCGCGTGAACCCCGACCTCTACAGCCGCCGGTATATGTACCGCAAGCTACCCCGATGGCTCCCCGAGCAAAAAGTAGAGGAATTAAACGACAGCATACCCGCCGATGGACGTCAGTAAATACCTCGCCCACAGCATCGTCCACCAAGGCGTCGTCCACCCGTTGTCACTGCTCACCATCACCTGCGCCGACGGCATCTACAACGTCGCAGTCGAACCCTTCACCTGCGAAACCCCCGCCACCGCATTCCACAACGGAACCATCGCCGTCTGCGCCACAACCAACCCCGCGGCCCCCCTTACCGACCCCTACTACCCCACTTCCACCCCTCCCCACCTCATCTTCCTCCCCCGGATAATGACCTCATCCGATTAATCAAGCGGGCGACCTGGGAGGGTAGGTCTCCAGACCTACCGCCTTCGCTAAGCGGGCGACGTGGACGTCGCCCCTCCTAACGTTGCGCCCCATTGTGGCGAGCGGGAGCTCGCCACCTCCATAATTATGCATTATTTTCGCCGGAAAAATGCGGATTTTGTCTT
>CAYNHP010000084.1:0-7132 GCA_964397235.1 uncultured Bacteroides sp.
AAAATCCTCGCTACCGACTGATAGCGAGGATTTTTCTTAGAGGGTTGTATTAGTCTTCGAATTCGATGAACACGGCGTCGTTGCCGAAGGTGTCGCCGGGATGGACGAAGACGCGCTTAACGGTGCCGTCGATTTCGGAAGCGACGTCGTTCTCCATCTTCATGGCCTCGTAAACGAGGACAGTCTTGCCCTTGGTTACCTTGTCGCCGGGTTTAACCTCAACGGAGATTACCTTGCCGGGCATCGGCGCAACGATGGTGCGGCCGGTGATGGGTGAGTTGTCGACTGCTTCTTCAACCACAACTTCGGTGGCTGCGGGAGCTGCCTGGGCCTTGGTGGCTTCGAATTCCTCGGCGCGGCGCTTGCGCAGGAAGGTGTTGGCCACGGTGGGCAGAAGCTCAAGCAGGAGCTCTTCTTCATGGTTGGCGGCCAGGGACGCGTTGCCATATTCGGCCAGAGTGGGATTCTCGGGCTTTTTGTATTTGCTTACGTCGTAGGGCTTCTCTTCGGGGCTGCCGGTGATTTTGGCGCGGAAGGCAGGATCGACGGGCACCGGAGTCTTACCATATTCGCCCTTGACCAGGGAGATGAACTGGTTGGAGGGGTTGGAGTAGTCGGGGTTGCCTTTCTTGCGGTCCAGAGCCACCGAAACCGCCTGCGAGCCAACGATTTGCGAGGTGGGAGTTACAAGGGGTACCAGACCGGCGTCGCGGCGCACCATCGGGATGAGGCGCATGGCGTCTTCGAGGACGTCCTCTGCGCCGAGAGCCTTAAGCTGTGCAACCATGTTGGAGTACATGCCGCCGGGAACCTCGGCATTCTTAACGATTTCGTTGGGTTTGGGGAAACCGAAGTAGTCTTCGATGGCGTGGCAAGCGGCAAGGAGAGCTTCTTCGTCCATGGACTTGGCAGCGGCAATGGCGCGGTCGAACTGAGCGTCCACTTCGGCGGGGAGGGTATCCTTGAGGGGGTCGAATTCGCGAGGCATCTTGCCCAGGTCGAACTGCTTGAGGCTTTCGCGTGCGCCCTTGAGGTGGATGCGGATTTCGCCGACGGCTTCCATATTGACGTCGATTTCAACGCCGAGTTTCTTACAGAAGATGTACACAAGCTCAATTGCGGGAGCTGCCGAACCACCACCGAACCACCAGATGTTGGTGTCGAGGATGTCAACGCCGTTGAGGATTGCCATCAGGCAGGAAGCCAGGCCATAGCCGGGAGTGCAGTGGGTGTGGAAGTCGACCGGAACCTGCAGAGCGGCTTTGAGTTTGGAGATGACGGAAGCGGCGCGGAGGGGGTTCACCAGGCCGGCCATGTCCTTGAGGGTTATAATCTTGGCGCCCAGGCGTTCCATTTCAACAGCCTTGGACACGAAGTATTCGTCGGTGAAAATCTTTTCGGGTTCAGCGGCCTTTTTGCCGAAGAGGCGTCCGAAGAAACCGGGCTTCTGAGCAGGAGCTTCGGGTTTGGGGTCAACGGTGTAGCACACAGCGCCGTCGGCGATGCCGCCCAGCTCGTTGATCATGCGGATGGACTCCTTAACGTTGTCGATGTCGTTGAGGGCGTCGAAGATACGCATCACGTTCAGACCGTTGGCGATAGCTTCCTTATAGAAACCTTCCAGAACATAGTCGGGGTAGGGTACATAGCCGAAGAGGTTGCGGCCGCGGGAGAGGGCCGACAGCAACGACTTGCCCTTCATGGCCTTGGAGATGGTGCGCAGGCGGTTCCACGGCGATTCGTCCAGATAGCGCATCACGGAGTCGGGCACCGCGCCGCCCCACACTTCCATGATGTAGAAGCCGGCGTTCTCGTAGTAGGGAAGGAGTTTGTCGATTTCGCTCTGGCTCAAGCGGGTGGCGAACAGTGACTGCTGGCCGTCGCGCAGGGTCAAGTCGCGAATTTGCAATTTCTTGGTTGCCATATTTTTCAGGTATTATGGTTATTCAATGTTGATAGCGCACAAAAATAGCACTTAGTTTTTAATTACGGAAATTTTTCCGCATTTTATTCAGCATATTTTTGTATTTTTGCATTCGAAAAGAGCAAAAATACCCTATGTTTCGATTTTTCCACCGTACCCACGATGCCGTAGGGCTGAGTTTTCATACGGATATACACTGCCACATAGTACCCGGGGTTGACGATGGCTCGCCGGACGCGACCACCTCGGCCGACCTTATCGAGCGCATGCAGCGATGGGGCATCGAGCGCATCATAGCCTCCCCGCATGTCACCAAGCACACCTTCGAGAACAGCGCCGCCACCCTTGCGCCGGCCATGGATGCGCTTCGGGCCGAACTTGCGCGCCGAGGAAACGACATCCCCCTGAGCCACTCGGCCGAGTACCGCATCGACGAGTTGCTCATGGCCAACATCGAGGCCAAAACGCTCATGCCCCTTCCCAACGACTACCTCCTGATTGAGAACAGCTACATCCAGGAGCCGTGGAACCTGGACCAACTGGTGTTCGACCTGCAGATTCAAGGTTTCCGGCCAATCCTTGCTCACCCCGAGCGATACGCCTATTATCATAATAAAATTAAACGCTACGAGGAGTTGCACAACATGGGCCTCATGTTCCAGATCAACCTCCTCAGCCTTGCCAACGCCTACAACGGCCACGAGCCCAAGTTCGCCCGCGAACTGCTCAAGCGCGGACTGGTGGACTTTGTGGGAACCGACCTCCATAACCACGCCCATGCCGACGCCATCGACCGCTACCTAACCACAAAGCAAGCCCGAGAGGACATGGCCGCCCTGGAACAGGTGGTCCAAAACGACAAAGCGTTTGTTTAATTCATAATGCATAATTCATAATGCATAATTCATAATGCATAATTACAGAGACTTGCTGCGCAAGCGCCTGCGGCGTTGACTTGCTCTGACAGGCGCCGCTAATGCAAGCATGAAATTCTGTTCCCGGTGCAAGGAGCTTGCTCCTTGATTTAAACTATGCGCTTGCTCCATGAAAGCATGCAACAAGCCTTGGGCCAGGGTCCAAGGCTTGTTGTGTATGAGGGGTTGTTCAGTTGAATTCGGCGTGGCGGGGAACGAGCAACCAGCGGCGGAGCTTTTCGCCTTCGCGGCGCACGGCGTCGAACCAGGCTTTATCGCCCATGCCGCTGAGGGTATCGGCGGCATCCCGGAGTTCCGACATTGCCCAGCGCCCTTGCTCAAGTTCTTTTTCCAGTTCGCCTTCGCTCCAGATTTTATAACCTACAAAGAAGCGGACACATCCCTCAACAGGGTAGCCGCTGTTGATGTAGCTTATAATTGTGGAGAAGTCGCCGCCGACCCAGAGTCCCGGCGCATAGGGGCGCGAACCGGGTATTATGTCTGTGCCGAGTGAGTGGATGAAAAATATGCGGTCCTGTCCGGTGGGGCCTCCGCAGAACACCGGTATGCGTTTGGAGGGGTCTACGCCCGGAACCATGTCGGAGAGATAGTTGCCGGTGGGGCGGTTGAGCACTACGCCCGTGGTGCCTTCGGTGTCGAGATAATCAATGATGGAGATAAGACTTCGTTTGACCTTGTTGTCTTTACTGAAAGGTTCAGCAATCAAAGTGGCGCCGCATTGGGGTATGCTCGCGGTGAGGTTGGCTTGGAAGAGGGCAGAGGAGAGATTTTTCATAATGTCACAGGGTTAGCTTGTATTATTGAAACAAGCCAACCCTGCGTTTGTTCAAAACCATTCAGCCCAAAGTGAAAGAGATATGGAATTAACCCTATAACCACCTAACCCTATAACCCATTTAGAGCTGCCTCGGGGCAGCTCTAAATATCTCATCGCTTGGCGGCGTAGCCGTAGCCGTAAGCTTTCTTGGAGCCGTAGCCGTAGTGGCCGTAGCGGCGGTAGTTGTAGGCGCTGGAGTGGATGTCCACGCCGTTGACCACGATGTAGACATTGTCGAACTTGCCCAGTTCGATGGCGTCGTGGAGTGTTTTGAGGCCCTTCTTGGTGGTGTAGTTGGCACGGGTTACGAATATCTGGATGTCGCTATGGCGCAGAATCAGGAGGGTGTCGGACACCAGCCCGATGGGCGCGGAGTCGATGAAGATATAGTCGAATTCTTCACGCAGGGACGCCATGAGCGTGTCCATGCGGTCGGACATGAGCAGTTCGTTGGGATTCGGGGGTACGGGGCCCGCGGCGAGGATGTAGAAGTTGGGGTTCTCCTTCGACTGCTGCAGGAGGCTGCGGAAGTCGTCGGTATGGCCGGAGAGGTAAGTGGTCAGGCCGGAGCGGTTCGACACTCCCATGTCGTGGGCGAGCATGGGTCGGCGCAGGTCCATCCCGACCACGCACACACGCTTGCCCATCAGGGCATAAGTCAGGGCGAGGTTGGCCGTGATAAACGTCTTGCCTTCGCCGGACACGGACGAGGTGACCAATATCACCTTGTTATCCTTGGCATTGCGGGTGAACGACAGGTTGTTGCGCAGCAGGCGGAAGAGTTCGGCCTCGGCGGTAACGAGGTTCTTGCCCACGACGATGACGTCCTCCTTGCCGGTTTTGGTGATGCATATTTCGCCAAGTACCGGAACGGACGTGAGCTTTTCCAGCTCGTTTTGGTCGGCAAAGCGCGCGAAGAGCCGACGGCGCATGTAGATGATGGCGCCGGGGATTGCCAGGCCCAGGACGAAGGCCATGAGCATAATCATGGCGCGGTGAGGAGATATTTTGCGGTCCTCGGCCGGGTTGTCGATCAGGCGCACGGTGTTGACGGCCAGCATTTTCTGGAGCGCGATTTCCTCGCGGCGCTTGAGCAGGAAGGTATAGATATTCGCCTTCACCTGCTGCTCGCGGAAAATTTCCTGGAGGCCGGTGTCGATGCCGGGCGTTCCGGCCAGCTGGCTGGCGTTCCGGCGGTTGAGGTCTTGAACACGGGCTTTCTCTTTGGCCAGGTTTTGGCTGGTAGTGCGGATGTTGTCCATCACGTTGGCCTTTTCGCGGGCAATCTCATCCTTGAGCGAAACAATGAGCGGGTTGGTGGGGCTGGAGCCCTCCATGAGCCGGTTCAGGCGCGTGACCTTGGCGTTGTAGCCGGCGATTACCTTATTCAGAGCCGAGCCTTCGGAACCGGCGGCCGGCAGCAGGTCGGTGGGAGCCATGCTGTTGATTTTGCTCAGCAGGTCCTCCATGATGCTTATCTGGGCCTGAATGTTGGAGAGTGACTGCTCGTACTCGTTGGAGAGGTGGATGTTGATGGAGCTCTGCAGGCCGGCGTTGGTGATGCCGTAGTGTTCGCGGTAGCCTTCGAGGCGATTCTCAACGTCCTTGAGTTCGGCGTTGATGCTCACGAGGCGTTCCAGGAGGAAATTCTCCGTCTGGATGGCAGTCTGGTTCTGGTTGGTGATGATGTCCTGATTATAGACGTCAACCATGGCGTTGATGATGTCCTGGGCACGCCGCTCCACTTCGTCGTTGAGCGTCACCTGGACAATCTTTTCCGACTTCTTGATGTAGGACAGCGTCAGGGCCTTGAGGATGTCAGTGGCCCGGTTGCGGCTGGAAATTATGTTGACGTAGATTTCTTTTTCGAAAGGTTCGTCCATAGGCGATCGGCTCACGGTGATTTCGCGCTCGTCCATCGTGAATGTGAACGGGAGTTCGACGGCCTTGAATTCGTCCTCTTCGTTGGCCTCCTTGCTGTTGTATGCGGCCTTGATATTGACCTTGCCCTCGCCCGCGGGCTTGATTGCCAGATTGTACTGCCCCTTGATGGTGTGGAGGGAGTCCTTGGGCATGGTCACCAGGACGGGACTGTTTCGGTAGAGAGGCTTGCGGCGCAGAGACCCTTCCTGGTAGTAGTAATAGCAGAGATTGAGGGAGTCGACGATGCGCACCATGCTGTTGCGCGACTTCATGATTTCGAGCTCCGTCTCGTCGTTCTGCTGGTTGAGCGAGAACAGGGGGCCGGACATGCTCAGGGCATTCATGGACGCATTTTGGTCGGTGGTGAGGTAGAGCCTGGATTCGATGCGGTAAACAGGAATTTTCATCGCTCCGTAGAAATAGCCTATGGCACAGCATATTACCACACTGAGCAGGAACCACTTCCAGTTGGCGAGGTAGTCGAGAATCATGCCCGTGAAATCGAAGGTGTCACGCTCCTTGGGCTGGCTGACGGGGCGCGTATCGCGGTTTGAGCCGTTCTGAGTGCTTTGTGTCATAGTTATTTATTGAGATTCACGATACCGACAATGAGTGATGCCAGCGACGACATACCGCCGACGACGGACAGCGTGGAGATTACGGCCGGGTTCATCTGCCAGGCCGACTGCTTCATGGAGCGGTTGGGCTCAACATATATGTAATCGTTCTGGCGGAGCTGGAAGTAGGGAGAGAGGAGGAAGTCTTTGTCGTGGATGTTGAGGCGGTGGACCGAGCGTGTTCCGTCGGCCTCGGTGCGGTAGAGGAGTATGTTCTCGCGGTCGGCCTGGAGCTCGAGGTCGCCGGCCATTGTGATGGCTTCGAGGAAATTCATGCGCTCATTCTTGGCCCAGTACATGCCCGGGCGGCGTACGGCACCACCGACAACAACGCTGAAATTCATCAGGCGGATATCGACCACGGGTTTTTCAGTCACATATTTGGGGTAGATGTCGTCGGTTATGGTCTGGGCCAGCTGGGCTTTGGTTTGACCGGCGGCATGGATTTTTCCGATGATGGGGAAGTCGATGGAGCCGTCGGCGTTGACCAGGTAGTAGTCGGGCTGGAACTCGGGGTTGTTCTGGCCGTTGTAGGTGTTCACTGCAGCCATGTTACCCTCTTGGTCCACATATTTTCCCCGGTTAAAGGGCGCGAAGGCGGTCATATTCAGGCCCGTAACGGTGATGTTGAGCAGGTCGCCGGGCTGAAGCACAGGGTCAACGAGCGGTTGGGAGTTGGCGAGTACATCGACCGGCATAGTCTCCACTTCATAGAAGTAAGACACCTTTTTGGGCGCAGAACAACTTGACAGCAAGGCAATTAGCAATGCTGCGGTTATGATTGGGCGGATAAGGAATTTCATTTTAATGATTGGTAAATGATAGCCGAAGCCATAAATTGTGCAAAAATAAGAAAAATGCGTGAAATATGCAAGGCGTCCGAGTTCGATAGGTTTTAGGCGATAGGTTTTAGGCG
>CAYNHP010000085.1:0-6979 GCA_964397235.1 uncultured Bacteroides sp.
AAAAAGGGAGGGAAGAAGGTTGTAACCAACCCGCGCACTCGACTAAGAATAACTATGCCGGACGGCTCAATCATCGAAGAGCATACAGCATGGGAATCCCTGCATAAATTTGTACTGAAGGTCGGAGTTGACAAAGTGCGAGCCGTGGGCTTAATAGCCAACAAGATTCCCCTTGTCAGCAATACAGTAGATAAAAAATACCAAACTGCTCAAAAACCTCTCGGCAATGGTTGGCTCCTGATGACCTGTTCCGACACCGCCACCAAACGCAAACAAATCCTCAACATCGCCACCCAGCTAAATTTAGATATTAAGGCTGAAATAATTGGTCAATACGGCCAGGATAACGACCACATTTAATTGCACAACCCACCTGTTATCAACACCGTACGGCCATATGGAGGTGGCGGGCTCCCGCTCGCCACAATGGGCATCGAGGGAAAAAACGTCCGTCAGGACGTTGACTTGGTGTAACCGCTTGCGCCGGAGGCGCTGGCGGTTTTTGCATGTGCCCCGGAGATGGGGCGTCCAGGAGGGACGCCGAGTTATTCGTACTGTAAGTCGGCGTCGCAGGGACGCCTTATTTTTTATACCTCCGACAACCGCCAGCGCCTGTCGGCGCAGGCGGCTACCAAAAGTCAGCGCCCTCCGGGCGCCGTCCGATTAATTTCGGGAATAATCTCGATAAATCAACCCGAAATACACGAAAAGGGAGACGTGGACGTCTCCCCTCCCAGCGTTGCAACTCTTAGGCCGCAAGGCATGGGAGGGTAGGTCTCCTGACCTACCACTAACGCGAGAAGGGTGGCGTTGAGGACCATTGTGGCGAGCGGGAGCTCGCCACCTCCATTCATTTGCAACCCTTAGGACGCTCAGAACGAGCGTCCCTACTTTCGTTGGCGCAACGCGCTGGTTTTCAACGGTGTAGGGGCGCAGGTTCGGTGCGGTGGGGGTTATTTTTTGAACAGGGGGGTGGGGTACTCGCCGGAGGCGTGGAGCTCGGCGAATTTTTCGACCACGGCGGGGCGGTCGGCGCTGTAGGTTACGCCGAACCAGCGGCTGTTGGTGTCGAGGACCTTGACGGTGGCCTCACCGCTCTTGATCAGGGGTTCGATGCAGAGGGGAATTACGAACTCGGCCTTGGGGGTGTCGATGTTCTTTTCGAGGAATTTGATGAACTCGCGCTTGGAGAAGTCGAAATAGTCGGGCGTGAAACCCCAGATGTTCATGGACACGGGGGTGTCGGGCGCGAGGACTTCGAGTTCGCCTGCGGCGTTGTTGGTGACGATGCGGTGGTCGTCGTCATAGCGGATGTCGGTGCGTTCCTCCACGGCGGTGAGTTCGCCGGCATCGTTTTTCTTGCAGATGCCGCGGCTTACGGTTCCGTGCTCGGTCATGGTGTTGCCCACGCGGAAGCCCACCATGGAGTAGTCGCCTTTGCGCTCGCGCTCACGCATGAGGTCCTGAGCCATAACCTCGAAGGTGTTGCGGCCATAGAAGTCGTCGGCGTTGATTACGGCGAAGGGTTCGTGGATGGCGTCGGCGCCCATAAGCACGGCGTGGTTGGTGCCCCAGGGCTTGGTGCGGTCGGCCGGGCAGGTGAAACCTTCGGGGAGCTTGTCGGTGCTCTGGAACACGACTTCGGTGGGGATTACGCCCTCATACTTGGAGAGGATTTTTTCGCGGAAGTCCTTCTCGAAGTCCTTGCGGATCACGAACACAACCTTTCCGAATCCGGCGCGGAGGGCGTCGTAAACGGAGTAGTCCATGATGGTTTCGCCGTTGGGGCCGAGGCCGTCGAGCTGCTTGAGGCCACCGTAGCGGCTACCCATGCCGGCGGCTAATATAAATAAGGTGGGTTTCATTTTGCTGAGAATTTGAAGTTGATATGGCGTGAGTACTCCTTGCCGGGTTCGAGCACGGTGGAGGGGAACGCGGGGGTGTTGGGCGAGTTGGGGAAGTCCTGACATTCGATGGCCACGCCGTCGTAGTCGTCGTAGGAGCGTCCTTCCTTATTGGCGGGTGAGCCGGCGAGCCAGTTGCCGGTGTAGACCTGCACGCCGGGCTGGTCGGTGCTGACCACTAACTGACGGCCCGACTCGGGGTCGAAGAGCACCGCCGCGGGCTTGACTTCGCCCGGCTTCCACGCTGCGATGACCCAGCAGTTGTCGTAGCCCTTGCCGTAGTTGAGGGCGGGGAAGAGGTCGTGGATATTCTGACCGATGGCTTTGGGGAAGGTGAAGTCCATGGGCGTGCCGGCCACGGTTGCCTGGACGCCGTCGGGGATGAGGGTGTCGTTGGTGGGCAGGTAGCGGTTGGCGTTCAGGCGCAGGATGTGGTTGAGCACGGTTCCGGCGTTATGCCCGGCCAGATTCCAGTAGGTGTGGTTGGTGAGGTTGACGAAGGTTTTCTTGTCGGTGACAGCCGTGAGGTGGAGCTTGAGCTCGTTGTCGTCGGTCCAGCGGTAGGCGGCGCGGGCTATGAGCGTGCCGGGGAAGCCGGCCTCACCGTCGGGGGAAGTGTACTCGAAGGTGGCGCTGTCGTCGGAGGAGTCGATGAGTTGCCAGATGTGGTTATGGAAGCCGTCGGGGCCGCCGTGGTTGCAGTTGGGGCCGTTATTGATGGGGAGGGTGTACTCTACCCCGTCCAGGGTGAACTTGCCCATGGCGATGCGGTTGGCATATCGGCCGGGCACCTTGCCTGAGCAGGGGCCGTCGCCCATATAGTCGGCGATGTTTGCGTAGCCCAGGGCCACGTCGGCCATGACGCCGTTGCGGTCGGGCACGTTCAGAGCCATGACGCCGGCGCCGATGCCGATGAGTTTTACGGATGCGCCGGAAGCGTTGGTGAGGGTGACGATGTCGACGTCGCCCTGCGGTATGGTAACTTTATCTTTGTTTATCATTGGATGTTACGGATATGTTTTTCCCATGCCCAGGCGGCACGGAGGGTATCGTCGATGTCGCGCTCGGCATGCCATCCGAGTTCATCGTTGGCCAGGGCGGTGTCGGCCCACACGGCGGGCACGTCGCCGGCGCGACGGTCGACCATGCGGTAGGGCAACTTGAGGTCGTTGGCCTTTTCGAAGCGTGTGATGAGTTCGAGTACGGAGAGGGGCTTGCCGGTGCCGACATTGAAGATTTCGTACTTGGCCTTCATGCGGTGGTCGACCATGCGGTTGACAGCGGCCACGTGGGCCTTGGCGAGGTCAACGACGTCGATATAGTCGCGCAGGCATGTGCCGTCGGGGGTGTTGTAGTCGCTGCCGAACACGGAGAGCATCTCGCGGATTCCGGCCGCGGTCTGGGTGATGAACGGCACCAGGTTGTTGGGCACGCCGCGTGGCAGCTCGCCGATGAGTGCCGATGGGTGGGCGCCGATGGGGTTGAAGTAGCGCAGGGCGATGCCGTACATGCCCTCGTATGCGCGGCAGCAGTCGCGGAGGATGTCCTCGGCGATCTGCTTGGTGTTGCCGTAGGGCGATGTGGCGGGCTGGCGCGGGGTCTGCTCGGTGACGGGCAGGTGGTCGGCGTCGCCGTAGACGGTGGCCGAGGAGGAGAACAGGACGTTGGGACGCTTGAACTCTTTCATCATCTCGAGGATGTTCATGTAGCTCACCAGGTTGTTCTGGTAGTACTTCAGGGGTTCGTGCATGGACTCACCCACGGCCTTATAGGCGGCGAAGTGGATGACGGTGTTGAACTGATATTTTTCGAACACGCCCCGGAGAGCGGCCTTGTCGCAGGTGTCCACTTCTTCGAATGCCACCTTGCGGCCGACGATTTTCTCCACGCCTTCCACGGCGCTGCGCTCGGAGTTGGAGAAGTTGTCGATGATGACAACGTCGTAGCCGGCCTCGATGAGAGCCACCGCGGTGTGGGTTCCGATGTATCCGGCACCGCCGGACACGAGTACTGTTTCTTTCATATCGGTTTATTTTTAAAAGATAGTGGGGTTAACGGGTGGCTAACCCCACACCTTGTTCAAACCTGCGAAGGTTGATTAATGAGCTGCTTCGGCCACCTTGCGGGCGCCGTCGGAGATGATTACTTCGTAGATTTTGGGTTCGTGGCCGTACTTTTCGTTGAAGCGCACCTTGGCTTCTTCGATGAAGTGGGGCATGAGCTCGTCCTTGACCAGGTTGATGGTGCAGCCGCCGAAGCCGCCGCCCATGATGCGGGAGCCGGTGACGCCGCATTCCTTGGCCAGGTCGTTGAGGTAGTCGAGTTCTTCGCAGGACACTTCGTAGTCCTTGGAGAGGCCTTCGTGGGTGGCGTACATCATTTTGCCTACGGTGTCGTAGTCGCCTGCAACGAGGGCATCGCACACGGCCAGCACGCGCTCCTTCTCTTCGATGACGAATTTGGCGCGGAAGTAGTCCTCGGCGGAGATGTCGCCCTTGACGGCGTCGAGCATCTCCATGGTGGCGTCGCGGAGGGTTTCGATGCCGAGGCGTTTGGCCACGCGTTCGCAGCTTGCGCGGCGTTTGTTATAGGGGGAGTCGGCCAGTTCGTGCTTCACCACGGAGTCCACCAGCACCAGGGAGTAACCTTCGGGGTGGAAGGGGAAGTACTCGTGCTCCATGGAGCGGCAGTCGAGGCGCATGAGGTGGTCCTTCTTGCCGAAAACGGAAGCGAACTGGTCCATGATGCCGCAGTTCACGCCGCAGTAGTTGTGCTCGGTGCTCTGGCCGATGCGGGCGAGCTCGAACTTATCGATGGAGTTGCCGTTGAAGAGGTCGTTCAGAGCGAAAGCGAAGCAGGATTCCAGGGCGGCGGAAGAGCTCAGGCCTGCGCCCAGGGGAACATTGCCGGCAAACACGGCGTCGAAACCTTCAACCTTGCCGCCGCGCTTGATGATTTCGCGGCACACGCCGAAGATGTAGCGGGCCCAGGATGCAGCGGGAGCGTCGGCTTCGTTGAGGCCGAATTCGGCGTAGTCGTCGATGTCGATGGAGTACACGCGGACCTTGTCGGTGCCGTTGGGGCGGATTTCGGCCATGATGACCTTGTCGATGGCTCCGGGGAATACGAAGCCGCCGTTATAGTCGGTGTGTTCGCCGATGAGGTTGATACGGCCGGCGGAGGCGTAGATGTTGCCGTGGCCTCCGAAACGGTCTTCGAAGGTGGTGTCGATTTTTTTCTGAAGTTCCATGGTGTGGTATTATATTTAGGTTATTAGTCAAAGAAATATCAGCAGCGGGGCTAAATGCGCTAAGATGCACAAAGATAGAAAATTTCCGGCAAAGGCGCAAATTTTCGCCGGGAAAGTTGAGATAAAGGTTTGTAGTCGGGTAGATTTGGGATTGCAAAGATACAACATAAAATTGCGGATTCCAAATTTTCGGGAAAGTTTTTTCGAGAAAATGAATGACCACCCCAAGACAAACCCCGTTGCGGGCAGCAGCGGGGCGAGGGGGGCGATGGGGGGGGCGAGGTGAACCTCGCACACTTGAACAAACCGCCTGCCCGGGGGCGCGGCGGGGCATTGTGGCGAGCGGGAGCTCGCCACCTCCATACTTTCGCACCTTAGGACGCACCGAACGTGCGTCCCTACGGCGTTGATAACCAATGCGTTGATGAGCATTGTGGCGAGCGGGAGCTCGCCACCTGCATACTTTCGCACCTTAGGACGCACCGAACGTGCGCCCCTACGGCGCTGATAACCAATGTGTTGCAGCTATTCAGCAGACGTAGTCGACGCAGGCGCGGGCGGCGATAGCGGGCTTGATGATGGCCACACAGGCGAGGTGGGCCGGATGGCCGGCATAGGCCTGAAGGGCGGCATAGTCGGCGCAGAGGGCTGTCAGGGCTATGTACCAGTTGCCTTCGGCGGGACCGTCGTTGACGCCGACTTCGACGGCGTCCAGCTGCTCGATCTGAGCCGGGAGGGCTTCGATGGCGGTTTTGAACTGTGCGCTCAGTGCGGCGCGTTCTTCGGGCGTTCCGTTAAGGCGGAACATTACAATGTGCTTTACCATGGCTGATTTAGTGTTTATAGAGTTTCTCGCGGGCTTCTTGTACGCGGGGGTCGGTGATGTAGTCGTCGTAGTCGGTCATCTTGTCGATAATGCCGTTGGGAGTGAGTTCGATGATGCGGTTGCACACGGTCTGGATGAACTCGTGGTCGTGCGAGGCCATCAGGATTACGCCCTTGAAGTTCTGGAGCGTATTGTTGAAAGCCTGGATGGATTCGAGGTCGAGGTGGTTTGTGGGCGAGTCGAGAATCATCGTGTTGGCGTCGCGGAGCATCATGCGGGCAATCATGCAGCGCATCTTTTCGCCGCCGGAAAGAACGGATGCCTTTTTGAGGACGTCCTCGCCCGAGAAAAGCATCTTGCCCAGGAAGCCCTTGAGGTAGATTTCGCTGGAGTCGTCGGAGAACTGACTGAGCCAGTCGACCAGGTTATAGTCGGTGTTGAAAAAGGCCGAGTTGTCCAGCGGGAGGTAGGCAGTAGTGATGGTCTGGCCCCACTCGTACGATCCGGCGTCGGGCTGGCGGTTGCCGTTGATGATTTCGAACAGGGCTGTCATGGCGCGGGGGTCATGGCTGAGGAAGGCCACCTTGTCGCCCTTCTCAATCTGGAAGTTGAGGTCCTTGAAGAGCACCTTGCCGTCGACGGAAGCCGTGAGGCCCTTAACTTCGAGAATCTTGTTGCCCACTTCGCGGGCGGGGGTGAAGATGATGCCGGGATAGCGGCGCGACGAGGCCTGGATTTCTTCGATGTTGAGTTTTTCGAGCATCTTCTTGCGCGAGGTGGTCTGCTTGCTCTTGGCCACATTGGCGCTGAAGCGACGGATGAATTCGAGCAGCTCCTGGCGCTTCTCCTCGGCCTTCTTGTTGGCCTGCTGTTGCTGGCGGAGGGCCAGCTGGGAGCTCTCGTACCAGTAGCTGTAGTTGCCGGCGAAGAGCTTGAGGCGGTTGTAGTCGATGTCGAGGGTGTGGGTGCAGACGGAGTCGAGGAAGTGACGGTCGTGGC
>CAYNHP010000086.1:0-1799 GCA_964397235.1 uncultured Bacteroides sp.
TTGTTGAAGGTGAAGTTGAGGGTGTAGTCGATTTCCTCGTCCTCGTCGCCCTCCTCGTGGTTGATGGTGGGGGGCACGATGTCCTCCTGGACGGCCTTGATGCTGAAGATGGCCTCCATGGCGCCGGTTGCACCCAGCAGGTGGCCGGTCATGGACTTGGTGGAGGAGATGTTGAGCTTGTGGGCCGCCGGGCCGAAGAGCTCTACGATGGCCTTGACTTCGGAAATGTCGCCCACGGGGGTGGAGGTGCCGTGAACGTTGATGTAGTCGATGTCCTCGGGCTTCATGCCGGCGTCGTCCAGGGCGGCCTGCATGGCCAGCTTGGCGCCGAGGCCTTCGGGGTGGGTGGCGGTGATGTGGTAAGCGTCGGCGCTCATGCCGCCGCCGGCCACTTCGCCGTAGATTTTAGCGCCGCGGGCCAGGGCGTGCTCCATCTCTTCGAGGATGAGGACGCCGGCACCTTCGCCGATTACGAATCCGTCGCGGCTCTTGCTGAAGGGGCGTGAGGCCGTCTCGGGGCTGTCGTTGCGGGTGGAGAGGGCGTGCATGGCGTTGAAACCGCCGACGCCGGCGGGGAACACGGCAGCTTCGGCGCCGCCGGTGACCATCACGTCGGCTTTGCCCAGACGGATGATATTGAATGCGTCAATAATTGCGTTGTTGGACGAAGCGCAAGCTGAAACCACGCCGTAGTTGGGTCCGTGGTAGCCGTACTCCATAGAGATGTGGCCCGAAGCGATGTCGGCAATCATCTTGGGGATGAAGAAGGGGTTGTAGCGCGGCCCGCGCTCCATGTTCACGGCGTAATTACCGGCTTCTTCCTCGAAGGTGTGGAGGCCACCGATACCGGCGGCAACGATTACGCCCACGCGGTTCTTATTCAGCTTTTCGTCTTCGGGCAGACCGGCGTCGGCAATGGCCTGACGGGCTGCTACAAGGGCATACTGCGCGTACAGGTCCAGCTGACGGGCCTTCTTGCGGTCGAAGTGCTCGTCCGGATTGAAACCCTTCACCTCGCACGCAAACTGAGTCTTGAACTTAGACGCGTCGAAATGGGTGATGGGAGCGGCGCCGCTGACGCCTGCCAGCGCGTTGGCCCACGTGGTGGGTACGTCGTTTCCAAGGGGGGTGACGGCTCCAAGGCCGGTCACTACTACTCTTTTAAGTTCCATTTTTTGCAGTTTTTGGGGGTCGCAGCATCAACCCTATTTATTTGGTGGCAAGGATGTTGGCGGGATGCCCGGAGGCTGCGGGTCCGCAGCGGGCGCCGATACTGTCCTTGCGGCTTTAATCTATAACAAAACCGCCGTTTTTTGCGGCGGCCTGTTTTTGAGCTGTGGAAATTGCTTATTTCGTAGCGCTTTCGATGTAAGCAATTGCGTCGCCTACTGTCTTGATCTTTTCTGATTCGGTTTCGGGAATTTCGATGTTGAAAGTGTTCTCGAGGTCCATGATCAGTTCTACGGTGTCGAGGGAATCGGCTCCAAGATCATTTACGAAGGTTGCTTCTTCGGTAACTTTGCCGGCGTCGTCGATGTTGAGTTTCTCCATCACGATTGCCTTTACTTTATCTGCAATTTCAGACATGGCTGTTGTGGTTAAGAGTTTATTAATTCATGAATTTGCTCGGCAAAATTACACAATTTCATTCAATTCACGAAATTTTTTAACCCCATCCCACGCCCCCGCAACCCCCAAAACAGCCAAAATCGCCCCTACAGCACGCTGCGGGGCGGTTTTGCTATGTGTGAAATAATGTTAACCGGGCTAAAATCAATCCCCTAAAGCCTTATGCCTAA
>CAYNHP010000086.1:1899-6781 GCA_964397235.1 uncultured Bacteroides sp.
AGAGAGGCGCTGATTTTGACGGGGATGCGGCCCTCCTGGGCAACCTGGGCATGGACCGGGTAGCCGCTCATGGCGCCATGGTAGCTGTACTCGTACACGACGTCGTAGGTGGCGTACTGCACCCCGTCGATGACGCAGGTGCTCTGACCCTGGTAGGTGACGGCCACCTCCGAGGCATATCCGCCCGTGATCGGGATGACGATGCGCGTGCCCGGGGCCATGTTGTCGAAGTCAAGTTCGTGGTAATAATAGAACATACCGAGCATGTCGGAGGTTACGGTGATGGCCTCCATGGTATTGTCCGAGGCGCTCAGGGTTCCCTGGCCGGCGATGTTGCGGTAGTTGGCCGGGTCGGAGGGGTCGAAATCGCCGCTGCGGAACACCTTCACCTTCGGCTTGAGGTACCAGCCCGTCTGGAAGCTCACGTCCTCGCGGCTGAGACCTCCGGCCTGGGGCGTCATCGTGGCCACGAGCGTGTCGCTGATGCAGAACACGCGCCCGTTCCAGGGAATGCTGTTGCCGTCCAGGGTAGCGCTGAAGCGGTCGCCGACGGTTCCGACGGTGGCCGTGCCGTGGGCGATGGTCACATCAACCGGGCCCCAATGGTAATGCACATTGTAGTCGATTTCCTGATAAGGAATGTGGGTCTGAGCCGTGGCCGTCAGAGCCAGAGCGCCTAAGGCGCAAAGAATTAACCGTTTCATATCGTTAGAGCTTTTAAAATTAAACACTCCAACGAAGTTTTAGGTTTAATGCATAATAAAATATAGAGGTGGCGAGCTCCCGCCCGCCACAAACGCCCGGGCATAGGCCGCCACGCATAGGAGGGTAGGTCGTCCGACCTACCGCCGATGCTACCTCAGGACGCTCCGAACGAGCGTCCCTATATTTTTGCATCAAAAAAATACGCAAAGAAGTGGCAATCAACGCAGTATGGACGCACGTTCGGTGCGTCCTAAGTGCAGCGGCGGGTCAGTTTTTCACCGTCAGCTTGCCGCAGGTGCCGCTCTGGCGGAAGAGGTAAAGTCCGTCGGTCAGCGGATATGTAGGCCGCGAGTCGCCCTCGTAGACCTTCACTCCCTGGAGGTTGAAGATTTCGATGGGACCTTCCTGGATTTCGGCGCCGATGGCCCGGATACCCGCGGGCTGGAACTCCTTGACCCTGCGGAAGTTGTGCCACACGAAGGGCTGGCTCATGTAGTCGTCCTTCGTTCCGGTGGGAACCCAGAGGGTGGCATTGGTGTAGTCGCGGGTGTTGAACATGTGTTCCTCATTCCCGCTCTGGCCGGCCTGGATTTCGGGCGGGGTGGTGCTGTGGCAGCGGATGTCGGTGAAGTCGCCGTCATTGCCCCAGAACGCGCCCAAGCCGATGAACCCGCAACTTGCAGGGATATCGATTTCCTTGAAACTGTTCTCTCGCAGCGACTCAAGGCCCAGGCCTTTGAGGCGGCTCGGGAGCACGATGGTCTGTAAGCGCTTGCGGACCAGAGCGTTGTCGGGCATATAGTCTTCGAAGTAGTTGTACTGGTCCGTAACGACGTGCACATTGGCAAGGTCAAGATGCTTGATCAGCGGCATCTCGTAGGTGATGTAGTAGAAGTCGTCGGAGTTCATGTCGCCCTTGATTCGGAGGCGACGGCAGCGCACGCGCTCGTCGTCGCTCAGGAGGGTGCTGAGGGTGCCCGCCTCGGGCATTTCCACTTCAACCCAGTCCTGGATGAGGTCCTCCTCGTTGAAGGCCATAGCCATCACCGTGTAGGTCATGTCGTTGTGCTGATAGGGCAGGTCGATGTAAACCAAGGGGTTGGGGTAGGTTTTGGGGAAAATCATGCCGATGGGCGTCTGCTCCTTTACGGCCAGCCACATGAATTCTTTCCCGGCGGGGCGCTGGAAGTAGATGTCGAATGCGCCGGAGGCCATGGGTTTGGTCTGCAGGTAGGCTCCTTCGGTGTTGTGCGACTTTGTGGTGTAGGCGAACGGCTTGCTGAGGAATTCATACTGCACGTTGGCCACTTTCGGCGTATTGCCGCGCACCGGGCGCCAGGTGTAGACCCCCGGAGGGTTGGCGAAGGGCAGCCAGTCGGAGTAGCCCGTGGGCTTGTACACCAGGCTGATGCGGTCGGTGGGCGCTATGGCCTGGGTCACTTTCAGACCCGTAAGTTTATAGGAGCCGGCCAGGCGGTCGCCGTACCACTCCTTGATTTCCATTTCACGCAGTATCTCCTTGATTCTGCCGTTACTGTCGGTGAGAGCAACGGCCAGTACACCGCTGCATACGGGGTCCATCGTCGGATAATTGAAGCGGTTGGTGCAGCTCACCTCGTAGCAGTAGGCGTTGAAGTACTCGTTCTGCTTCACATCCACCACGTCAATGTTCAGACTGCCGGGGATGAAGATGTTCCAAGGTCCGTAGTCCACCCAGTTCTCGGCAGGCATAATGTTGTAGACGAGCATGTTGGCCATGTAGCCGTTGCTCACGGGATAGGCAAAGAAACCGTTGGCGCTGCCGTCCCAGCCCCAGTTGATGTGAACCATGTCGTTGGCATCGTAGCCGTCCACCACCCAGGCATGACCGACGTAGCCCGCAAGCTCGCTTCCGGCGAAAATCACCGGCCGGTCGGCATCGATTTCGCTCTTTATGTAACTCAAGCCGCAGTCGCCGTCGACATCGACAGAGCCGGTGCCGGCAAAGCCGATGTTGCCGTCGTAGTAAAAATAATTGCGCAGGCTGTAGACGCAGTCGCGGATGTCGGCCGAGGTCATCCATCCGGGCGTAAAGGCCGCCTGCAGGGCTGTGCCGCAGGCGTGCATGAGCTTGGCCACGGATTTGACCTGCGCCTCGGTGTAGGAAGACTCTTCCGGGTAGCCTGCGTACGAGTCGAGCATGTTGTCCCAGTCGAAGTCCGTGTCGAAACTCATCTCGCCCAATTCGGGTTCGAAGGCGTTATCGGCAGCTCCACGGCCCCTCGGAGGCCAGTTGTAGTACTTCATCACGATTGCCATGGCTGTGGTGACGCAACCCGTGGGGCTTCCGTATGGGCATTCAAGATTGTAAGGTGCATCCTGGCCCCAGGTGGCCGTAGGGAGCACCTTGCCGCCCTCGGTGGAGCGGGTCGGCTGCCGGCGCACAACCCCGGCGGGAGCCGAGGCCGCAGGTGTCAGCGACGACAGGAGGCTGTCCAGCTGCGGGGGCAGGTCGGAGGCATCGATGTGGCCCGTGAGGCTGTAGCCGATAATCGACGGCAGGCCGCTGTCGCCACCCACGATGACGAAACCCTCGCCGTCGTCGCCGCTGAAAATGTAGTAGGGGGCGTCGGGCTCCTGACCCTTCGCCTGTCGGGCTCCCGGAGCGCCCTTCACTTCCCGACCCATGAACCGGGCGGCCGCATGCCGCGCTTCGGAGTAACTCACCTGCCCGGCGCGTGCGGGCGCAAAGCAGAGGAAAAGCATTAGCAGGAGGAAAAGTCGGTTCATAGGCGGTTGTTGGTTTATATGGATTAAAATTCGAACTTTTGGCGCAAAAATAACGAAAAATTTCCAATCATCCAAACAAAAACTCTCAGAGAGCTCAGAGAACTCTGAGAACTCTGAGCACTCTGAGAGAGGAAATCGTGAGAGCCTCGATGCAAAAACACCCGCCCACACCATAATTAATTTGGAAAACCCGAAAAAATGTGCTATCTTTGCGCGAATTTTAGCGTAAAAAACAAATTATCCATTTCTTATGAATGTCATCAAGAAAACAATAGCACTCCCCGACGGACGTGAGATTACCATCGAGACCGGTAAACTCGCCAAGCAGGCCGACGGTGCTGTTGAAGTACGAATGGGCAACACAATGCTGCTGGCAACGGTCGTTTCGGCCAAAGAAGCCGGCGAGGGCGTTGACTTCATGCCCCTCCAGGTGGAGTACAAGGAAAAATTCTCCGCCGCAGGCCGTTTCCCCGGCGGTTTCCTCAAGCGCGAAGGCCGCGCCAGCGATTATGAAATCCTCACCGCCCGCCTGGTGGACCGCGTGCTCCGACCCCTGTTCCCCTCCAACTACCACGCTGACACCTTTGTCAACATAACCATGTACTCCGCCGACGGCGTCGATGCCCCCGACTGCCTCGCAGGCCTGGCCGCTTCCGCCGCCCTGGCCGTGAGCGACATCCCCTTCAACGGGCCCATCTCCGAAGTGCGCGTGGCCCGCATCGACGGCAAGTACGTCATCGACCCCACCTTCGACGAGCTCCAGAAAGCCGACATGGAACTCATGGTAGGCGCCACCTACGACAACATTATGATGGTCGAAGGCGAAATGAACGAAGCAAGCGAAGCCGAACTCCTCGAAGCTCTCCGCGTGGCCCACGACGCCATCAAGGTGCAGTGCAAGGCCCAGATGGAACTTGCAGAAGAGGTTGGTAAAGCCAAGCGCGAATATAACCACGAAGTCAACGACGAAGAGCTCCGCGAGGACGTGCGCCGCGCCACCTACGACAAGGCCTACGCCATCGCCAAAGCCGGGTGCGCCGACAAGCACTGGCGCCAGGACAGCTTCGACGCCATCTGCCAGGAATACATCGACGCCCTCCCCGAGGACGTGCGCGACGAAAAAACACCCCTGGTGAAGCGCTACTACCACGACGTAGAGAAAGAGGCCGTGCGACGCTGCATCCTCGACGAAGGCATACGTCTGGACGGCCGCAAGACCACCCAGATCCGCCCCATCTGGTGCGAAGTGGACTACCTCCCCGGCCCCCACGGCTCCGCTGTGTTCACCCGCGGCGAAACCCAGAGCCTCGCAACCGTGACCCTCGGCACCAAGCTCGACGAAAAAATCCTCGACGACGTCCTCAACCAGGGCCGCGAACGCTTCCTCCTCCACTACAACTTCCCCCCC
>CAYNHP010000087.1:0-6684 GCA_964397235.1 uncultured Bacteroides sp.
CTCGTTGAGTTACACCATATTTTGTTATCGATTTTAATGTGCCTTACTTCACTTCTTCGAAGTCCACGTCGGTCACGTGGTCGTCGGGGTTGGACGAACCGGCCGACTGAGCACCTGCGCCTGCGCCTGCATTCTGCTGGGCCTGGGCCTGTGCGTTCAGAATATCCTGCTGGGCTGCACCGAAGGCAGTTTCGATTTCCTTGATGGCGGCGTCGATAGCCTCGATATTCTGGTCCTTGTGAGCTTCTTTCAGCTTGGCAAGAGCGGCGTCGATGGCTGCCTTCTTGTCGGCAGGAATCTTATCGCCCAGCTCGCTTAGCTGCTTCTCGGTCTGGAAGATGATGGAGTCGGCCTGGTTGACCTTGTCCACACGTTCCTTCTCCTTGGCATCGGAGTCGGCGTTGGCGGCTGCCTCATCCTTCATGCGCTTGATTTCCTCTTCGGTAAGACCGCTCGAAGCTTCGATACGGATGCTCTGTTCCTTGCCGGTAGCCTTATCCTTGGCGGATACGTTCAGGATACCGTTGGCATCGATTTCGAAGGTAACCTCGATCTGAGGAATACCGCGGGGTGCGGGAGCGATGCCGTCCAGGTGGAACTTGCCGAGTAGCTTATCGTCCTTAGCCATAGGACGTTCGCCCTGGAGTACGTTGATTTCTACCGAAGGCTGGTTGTCGGCTGCGGTCGAGAAGGTTTCGCTCTTGCGGGTAGGAATGGTGGTGTTGGCTTCGATAAGCTTGGTCATCACGCCGCCGAGGGTTTCGATACCAACGCTCAGAGGCACAACATCGAGCAGGAGCACATCCTTAACATCGCCCGAGAGAACGCCGCCCTGGATGGCTGCACCAACGGCAACTACTTCGTCGGGGTTAACGCCCTTGGAAGGAGCCTTGCCGAAGAACTTCTCTACTACCTGCTGGATGGCAGGAATACGGGTGGAACCACCCACGAGGATAACCTCGTCGATATCGCTGGCCTTCAGGCCGGCATCCTTCAGCGCTTCCTCGCAAGGTTTGAGGGTTGCGTTGATGAGCTTGTCGGCAAGCTGCTCGAACTTAGCACGGGTAAGGGTCTTTACCAGGTGCTTCGGGCCGGTAGGAGTGGCCGTGATGTAGGGCAGGTTGATTTCGGTGGAAGTGGTGGACGAAAGCTCGATCTTGGCCTTTTCGGCAGCTTCCTTCAGACGCTGGAGGGCCATAGGATCCTGACGCAGGTCCATGCCTTCTTCCTTCATGAATTCGTCGGCGAGCCAGTCGATGATCACGTGGTCGAAGTCATCACCGCCAAGGTGGGTATCACCGTTGGTCGACTTCACTTCGAACACACCGTCGCCGAGCTCGAGGATGGAGATATCGAACGTACCGCCACCGAGGTCGAACACAGCAATCTTCTGGTCCTTGTTGGTCTTGTCAAGACCGTAGGCAAGGGCTGCGGCGGTAGGCTCGTTTACAATTCGCTTTACGTTAAGACCTGCAATTTCGCCGGCCTCCTTGGTGGCCTGACGCTGAGAATCATTAAAGTAAGCAGGAACGGTGATCACCGCATCGGTAACGGTAGTTCCGAGGTAATCCTCGGCGGTCTTCTTCATCTTCTGAAGAATCATGGCCGAAATTTCCTGAGGGGTGTATTCGCGGCCGTCGATGTCGATACGGGGGGTGTTGTTGGCACCTGCCACAACTTTATAAGGTACGCGCTCAATTTCGTTCTTGACCTGGTCATAGGTCTCGCCCATGAAGCGCTTGATGGAATAGATGGTTCGCTTGGGGTTGGTGATTGCCTGACGTTTGGCGGGGTCTCCGACCTTACGTTCGCCACCGTCTACGAATGCTACTACCGAAGGCGTCGTGTTGCGGCCTTCGCTGTTAGGGATGACAACAGGATTGTTGCCTTCAAGTACTGCGACACAGGAATTGGTAGTTCCTAAGTCAATGCCAATGATTTTTCCCATAATTCTTGAATTTTATTTTATGCGTTATGTAAATTAAGTTTTCGTTTTGCTACATATAAAACAAACCTTGTGCCAAAAAGGTTCTGCGCCCGTTTCCTTTTCAAAACACTGCCATTATGTCACATCCGGTCGGCCCTCACCCCGGCCCGGGAACCCCGATTTCCGTCAGCATCCGCGCAAAAAAACACCGTGCCTGTTGGATATGTCGCATTATATCGCTAAATTTGCACTAATTTATAATCTGACCCATGAAACTCTTCAATATCCGCTATAACATCCTCTCGGCCTTGGTGGTAGCACTGATGGCAGCCGTAGCTTTCCCCGTGCAGGTCCAGGCCAAAAAGAAGAAAATGAAGGACGACGACATTGTCATCGTGTCCCTTGACCGCGAACCCTGCTTCCCCGGGGGCGACTCTGCCATGTTCAAGTGGATTGACGACAACCTCCGCTTTCCCCCCAGCCTCCAGGAGCGCCACAAGCGCGGCGTGGTGGTGGTGAGCTTCTTCGTCACCCCCGAAGGTAAACTCACCGACCTGCGCCTGACCAAGAAATTCTCCGACGAAGCCAACGCCGAAGCCCTCCGCCTGGTGGCCAATATGCCCGATTGGGAACCCGGCATGCACAACGGCAAAGCCGTCAGGGTGCCCATGAGCATCCCCATTGCCTTCAACGCCAAGATGGAGAAGAAGCGTGAAAAAGAAAGTCTGGTGGGCTGGCTCGACCGCAAGCTAAACGACCGCAAGCAGCGTCCCGCCACCCCCACCCAACCCGCCTCCGCCGAGTCTGTGCCCACGCAGCCCTACGTGCCCGCTGCCGCGGTAGCCGCCGAACCCGTTGAGCCTCAGGGCCCAGTGTACTTCGTCGACGGCGTCCGCTTCGAAGGCGACCCCTCCACAATCAAACTCAGCGACATCGAAACATACTCCGAAGTCAAGCCCAACGAGGAGTTCCCAGGCGGTTGCGTTTACATCACTCTCAAGAAAAAGAAATAATTCAGCTTTTTTAAGCAAACCGGCCCGGAAAAATCATCCCACGGGCGTTCAACCCAGTAACAACCTAATTAATTACCCAAATAAAACTGAATTCACGCCATGAAACCTTATGTAATGGGCATCGACATCGGTGGCACTAACACCGTTTTCGGCATCGTTGACGCCCGCGGTACAGTCATCGCCTCTTCGTCAATCAAGACTCAGAAACACGCCAACTTCGAGGACTATCTCGATGAATTATACAACGAGGCAATGCGTCTGATCCGCGCCAATGACGCCGAGGATAAAATCCACGGCATCGGCATCGGCGCCCCCAACGCAAACTACTACACCGGCAACATCGACAACGCCGTGAACCTCCCCTGGCCGAGCCCGATTCCCCTGGGCGAAATGGTGAGCAAGAAATTCGGTATCCCCGTTGCCATCACCAACGACGCAAACGCCGCCGCAATGGGCGAAATGACCTACGGCGCAGCCCGCGGCCTGAAGGATTTCATCATGATTACCCTCGGCACAGGCGTTGGCTCCGGCATCGTAATCAACGGTAACCTCGTCTATGGCCACGACGGCCTCGCCGGCGAACTCGGCCATGTCATCGTCAAGCGCAACAACGGCCGCCTCTGCGGTTGCGGTCGCACAGGATGCCTCGAAACCTACTGCTCCGCAACAGGCGTAGCACGTTCGGCACGCGAATTCCTCGAAATCCGCACCGAACCCTCGCTCCTGCGCAACATCCCCATCGACCAGATTACTTCCAAGGACGTCTACGACGCTGCCATGAACGGCGATAAGATTGCCAAGGAAATCTTCGAATACACCGGCACAATCCTCGGCGAAGCAATGGCCGACATGACCGTCTTCTCCAGCCCCGAAGCTTTCATCCTCTTCGGCGGCCTCGCAAAAGCCGGCGACCTGATCATGAAGCCCCTCAAAGAGGCCATGGACAAGAACATGCTTTCCATGTTCAAGGGCAAACCCAAAGTGCTCCTGAGTGAGCTCAAGGAAGCCGACGCTGCCGTGCTCGGCGCTTCAGCTCTCGGCTGGGAAGCCAAGTAAGCGATAATATATTAATGTATAGGAGGCGGTGAACCCCACGGGATTCACCGCCTCCGATTTGTTGGCCATTTTCAGTCTCCGCGACCGATTGCGTTGAGAATCATTTCGCGCAACAGCGGCGAGTCCTCGGCGTCGAACTTGCGGGCGAAAAGTTTCCCGCTGCTCATCATCGCATCAAAATCGGCCGGACCCAGCGACTTGGGCGATGGCTTCCGGGCACTCCAGTCGATGTAGCGTAGATTGTCATTCACAATCCTGAGGCCGCTATCTTCAAGCGCTGTCTGCTTGTAAATCTCGTCGGCACACTGTGTGAATTTGGTCGAACGCAGGATTTCTTTCTGCTTCTCAAGCAGACAATTCACTGCATTCCGCCGCATGTCCACCCAATTTGAGCCATAACGGTAGCCACCCTTGGCGCCCGGTTTGCGCTTGATGCCGACCCTGACCTGCAGAGCAAGGAACTTGTCCGTGAGCTTCGAGATAATTCCGGGCCGCTCAGCCGGACGCCGGACCC
Organism: uncultured Bacteroides sp.; assembly: GCA_964397235.1. GTDB lineage: Bacteria > Bacteroidota > Bacteroidia > Bacteroidales > Muribaculaceae > CAG-873. Next base: position 4,511 of record CAYNHP010000087.1, read on the forward strand.
GAAAATGGAATAGCTCCACTCTGTCGGCTAAATGAGGCGGGATTGGCTCCGTTTCCATGAAACAATCCGCACCCTCAGCTTGCTCGTAGAATCTTAGCAGCTCATCGATGGGCTTCAGCGGGAAGTCGTTGCCTGAAAGGAGGTGGAACCATTCGTTCTCCTCATCCTCAAAGGCCTTGGCGAAAAGTTCGAGCTCGGTTACGACTTGCGATTGGTCGCCCCAGTTCACCCTCCGCCGGTGCAGAATCTCGATGGGATTGATTGTGGGCATAGATGCCAGTTGGCCGGGTAACGGTACCTTTGCATCAACGTTCACATAGAACCGCACCTGCGGGTGGTCCAGCGTTCCTATCAGCCGGGCCAAGTGCTCGAAGTTGTTGTGAGCGATTATCAGGAACGCATGCTTCATTTCGGCCTTCAGCTCTCAAATCGGCTTATTTCTTCACGAACACCTTGTACTGGCCGGGCTGCAGCTCGGCGGGCACGACAGCCTCCGTACCTGCGAAGTAGTCGGTCATGCCGTCAACGCCGACAGCCTCGCCGGCAAACTCAACAGCCTGTGCTTCCTTGCCAAGGTTGGCGAGCACCACAACTTTGGAGTCACCTTTCTCTCGGGAGAACACCAGCACATCGTCGCTCACAGCAGGATAGTACACCATTTCGCCGCCTGCCTCACCGGCCGCCAGTGCTTCCTGGCCATGCTTGAGGGCGTTAAGCTGCTGATAGAAAGTGAAATACTCGTTGCGCGGTTCCCACTCGGGTGCCCGGTCTTTCTCAAAGAATGCGAAAGCGCGGTTCATACCCGTTTCCTGACCTGTGTAGATCAGCGGCATGCCCGGTAGGGTGTACGACAGCACGGCGAAAGCGTCAGTCAGGTTGCCAAGGCGCTCAAACTCAGTGCCTTCCCATGAGTTCAGGTCGTGGTTCGTGACCATATTCATCAGGTAAGTATCCTTGGGATATTCCACCGCTTGCTCGTCCAGTAGGGTCTTGATGTCGGCTGCATGCTTGGCGGGGAACTCGCGTACGTTGCCGTTGGCGTCCTTGAAGGTGTATTGGCCCGAAGTGGCCGCAATGGCGCTGAAGAGGTCCTTCATCGGCCAGTTATAACCCATGTCGAAGCCATTCTTCTGCAGCTCCGGCTTGCTGGCCTCGGCAAGCATGAACACATCCGCCTTGGCTCCTTCAAGCTCAGGACGTGCCTGCTCCCAGAAGTCGGTGGGCACTTCACCGGCCACGTCGCAGCGGAAACCGTCAATGTCAACCTCTGTGAGCCAGAACTTCAGCGCCTCTATCATACCCTTGCGCATCTCGGGGTTGTTGTAGTCGAAGCAGTAAACATCCGTCCAGTCGTACACACCCACCATATTGCCCAGCGAGTCCTTCTCGTACCAGTCGGGATGCTGTTCCACCCACACATTGTCGCGCCCGGAGTGGTTGGGAACCCAGTCCAGGATCACCTTCATGCCGTTGGCGTGAGCCTCCTTCACCATTTCCTTGAACTGGTCCAGCGTCCCGAACTCAGGGTTGAAAGCAGTGTAGTCCGCCACGGCGTAGTAGCTGCCCAGGGTGCCCTTGCGGTCCTTTTGGCTGATGGGGTGGATGGGCATCATCCACAGGATGTCTACGCCCAGGTCCTTCAGGCGCGGAATTTCACGGGTGAATGATGTAACGTTACCCGAGTCGGAGTATTGGCGCAGGTTCACCTCGTAGATCACCGCATTGCGGCTCCACTCGGGATGTTTCACGTTAGTGTAGGTCGAATCGCGCTCCTCGGCTTTGGCCGATTTGCTTCCGGCGCCACAGCCGCAGAAGAGCAGGGCACCCATGAGGCCCAGAGCCCCAAGAATTTTTTTCATGATATAGTCAATTTTTATTTTTAGTTCCCGGATTATAGTCATGGCTTAAGCGCTAAAAGGCGTATTCAACAACCTTTGCTTGCAAATTTAGCAAAAAATCACAAACACAGCAAAAACATCAACCGGGAAAAAGTGAGAAAAATTGTGTAAAAAGTCCGGGTGTGCAAAGTACACAACATTTTGCCGATTCTTGTTGTATCTTTGCAGTGCAATTGGGAAAACACCATACCGGCCGAACATTGTGGCCGAACGTAGTGAGGACCTAAAACCTAAAACCTAAAACCTAAAATGAACAACACACTCAAATTCAAGCCC
>CAYNHP010000088.1:0-6607 GCA_964397235.1 uncultured Bacteroides sp.
GGCTATCAGATTGAAAGCGTTCAGTTCCCCCAGCCTATCGACTCCTCGAACATGAACCCCAGCTACTGGAACCAGATTGTGAAGGACATCGCCGACCGCTACGAGGACTTCGACGGCTTCGTAATCCTCCACGGCACCGACACCATGGCCTACACCGCTTCGGCCCTCTCCTTCATGCTCCGCGACCTGCGCAAGCCTGTGGTAATCACCGGCTCTCAGCTCCCTATCGGCGACACCCGTGAGGATGGCACCGAGAACCTCATCTCCGCCCTCCAGGTTGCAGCCGCCAAGGACGAGAACGGCGACCCGATGATTCAGGAAGTGGTTATCTCTTTCCAGGACTACATTGTCCGCGGTTGCCGATCCACCAAGTTCACATCCACCGGTTTCCACGCCTTCAAGAGCTTCAACTACCCCAACCTGGGCGATATCGACCTGCACATCACCTACAACAAACCTTACCTGATGCGCCACACCACCGCCCTGCCTCTGAACCCCTTCTACGCCATGGATTCCAACATCCTGGTGATGTGGCTCTACCCCGGCATCACCGAGGACGTCGTGAAGGCTCAGCTCGCCACTCCCGGCATCAAGGCCGTAATCCTCAGGACCTTCGGTGCAGGCAACGCCCCCACCGAGCAGTGGTTCCTCAACGACCTGGCCGACGCCGTCAGCAAGGGCCTGATCATCTACAACGTAACCCAGTGTCTCAACGGTGGCGATGAGCAGAAGCGCTACTACACCGGCGACATGCTCGCCAAGGCTGGCGTAATTTCCGGCTACGACATCACCGTCGAGGCTGCCGTCACCAAGATGATGTACCTCCTCGGCAGCGGTCTTTCCAAAGCCGAAATCGAAAAATACCTCACCACATCAATCGTCGGTGAGATGACCGTAGAATAACCATCCCAACCCACCACAAGAGGCTGCCCCACCCGGAGCAGCCTCTTTCGCGTCTATAGGAAGTCGGCCGTCCTGATTAATCGGGATGCATCAAGATTAATCGCGATTAATCTCGATGAATCAAGACAGACGGTGGTTTGGGCCGGGGAGGAAGATTGGAGGGAAAATTAAAGAAAAATTTCGCTATTTTTGAATGAGGTATGCAAAAAAATCATTACTTTTGCAAAAAGTATCCCGCAACCACAGCCGCCGGGGGCGCTCGGCACGCAATTATGCAGAAATCAAATAATTCATAAATCAATAAATCTCAATCATCTATGTGGTTAACAAGCTCATCTATAGGCCGCAAGTTCGTGATGGCAATCACGGGCGCTTGCCTGGTCCTATTCGTCACATTTCACGTGTTGATGAACTCCGTTGCTCTGCTTTGGCCCGCCGCTTATAATGTGGTGTGCGAATTCCTCGGAGCTAACTGGTATGCCCTGGTGGCAACTGTCGGCCTGGCCGCGCTGTTCATCATCCACATCATCTACGCTGTATGGCTCACCGTGCAGAACCGCGCCGCCCGCGGCACCGACCGCTACGCCGTCAATACCCGTCCCAAACAGGTGGAATGGGCATCGAAGAACATGCTCGTCCTTGGTGTGGTTATCCTCTGCTTCCTCGTTGTGCACCTGATCCAGTTCTGGGCCAAGATGCAGCTTCAGGAAATCCTGCATCACGACCTGGACGCCCTGCCCATGGTCGGCGAGGCTCCCGCAATCCCCGTTTTCGGCACCATGCTCCTGCAGCTGGCTTTCGAGAACTGGTGGACTCCCGTGGTGTACATCATCGGCTTCATCGCCCTTTGGTTCCACATGAACCACGGCTTCTGGTCCATGTTCCACACCGTTGGTTGGGACAACAACAAGTGGATTGAACGCCTCAAATGCATCGGCTGCTGGTGGACCTCCATCGTAATCGCCCTCTTCGTGGCTCAGGCCGTGCTTTTCACCGTCCAGGCCCACAACAAATTCTTCCTCAACAATGCTGACCTCCAGGCTCAGTACGCAGCTTATTGGGATGGCCAGGCCGAAAGCCTCATCGACCAGTTCCAGGGTGGTGTAGCAGCTGCAATGCCCGCCGACGGCAATACCTTCCAGCAGCAGCAGGCTATTCAGAAATTCGTGGCCGCCGAAGGTGAGAATTTCGCCAAGAAGGCTCAGATGATTGCCGCTTATGCCAAAGTACAGGCTCCCGGCGCACACGGCCAGGCTCTTATGCAGATGGAGCAGTTCGGCGCTTACGTAAACCAGCAGGCACAGGCCGCCAAGGCTGCCCTCGCTGTTCAGGAAGCACAGCAAGCTCCCGCTGCTGAAGAAACTAATTCCGATAACAACTAACCGCTCAGAGATATGGCAACAAATTACAACCTCGAGGGGATGATCGACTCCAGCCCCATCATGAAGGACTTCGCCGATATCGAATCCTCCAAACTCCCCGAGTATCAGATCGACTCCAAGATTCCCGAAGGTCCTATCGCTGAGAAGTGGACCAACTACAAAGCTCATCAGAAGCTCGTTAACCCCGCAAACAAGCGCCACCTCGACATCATCGTCGTAGGTACCGGTCTGGCCGGTGCATCGGCTGCTTCAACCCTGGGCGAACTCGGCTTCAATGTGTATAACTTCTGCATCCAGGACTCACCCCGCCGCGCACACTCCATCGCTGCTCAGGGTGGTATCAACGCTGCGAAGAACTATCAGAACGACGGCGACTCAGTTTACCGCCTCTTCTACGACACCGTAAAGGGCGGCGACTTCCGCTCCCGCGAGGCTAACGTTTACCGTCTGGCCGAAGTGTCCAACAACATCATCGACCAGTGCGTACAGCAGGGCGTTCCCTTCGCCCGCGAGTACGGCGGCCTGCTGGCCAACCGCTCCTTCGGCGGCGCTCAGGTTTCGCGTACATTCTATGCCAAGGGTCAGACCGGCCAGCAGCTCCTGCTGGGTGCTTACTCTTCGCTGAACCGTCAGATTCAGAAGGGCACCGTCCGCTCGTTCAACCGCCGCGAAATGATGGACCTCGTAATCATCGACGGTCGCGCCCGCGGTATCATCGTCCGCAACCTCATCACGGGCGAAATCGAACGCTACGCCGCTCATGCCGTAGTGCTCGCCACCGGCGGTTATGGCCGCGCTTTCTTCCTGAGCACCAACGCTATGGGTTGCAACGGCTCCGCAGCCGTGCAGGCCTTCAAGAAGGGTGCCTACCTGGCCAACCTCGCCTTCACTCAGATTCACCCCACCTGTATTCCCGTTCACGGCGAAGACCAGTCCAAGCTGACCCTCATGTCGGAATCCCTCCGCAACGACGGTCGCATCTGGGTTCCCGCCAAGAAGGAAGATGCCGAAGCTATCCGTGCCGGCAAGAAGAAACCTACCGATATCCCCGACGAGGACCGCGACTTCTACCTCGAACGCCGCTACCCCGCCTTCGGTAACCTCTGCCCCCGCGACATTGCTTCCCGCGCTGCCAAGGAACGCTGTGACGCCGGTTACGGCGTAGGCACCGGCAACGCCGTTTACCTCGACTTCAAGTACGCCATCGAACGCCTGGGCGAGGATGTGGTTCGCGACCGCTACGGCAACCTCTTCGACATGTACCAGATGATCTCGGACGACAACCCCTACGAAACTCCGATGATGATCTTCCCCGCTTCCCACTACACCATGGGCGGCATCTGGGTTGACTACGAACTCCAGACCTCCATCAAGGGCCTCTTCGCCATCGGCGAATGTAACTTCTCCGACCACGGCGCCAACCGCCTCGGTGCTTCCGCTCTGATGCAGGGCCTCGCCGACGGCTACTTCGTGCTCCCCTACACCATGCAGAACTACCTCAGCGACCAGATCAAGGTTCCCCGCTTCCGCACCGACTCCCCCGAGTTCGACAAAGCCGAGGCCGACGTCCGCGCACGCATCGAGAAGCTCATGAACATCAAGGGCACCAAGAGTCCCGACGAAATCCACAAACGTCTGGGCCACGTGATGTGGAACCTCGTAGGTATGGGCCGCACCCTCCAGAGCCTCGTTAAGGCTGTGGACGAAATCGAAGAAGTTCGCAAGGAATTCTACACCGACCTCCGCATCGTGGGCCGTGCCGACGACCTCAACACCGAGCTCGAAAAGGCTCTCCGACTGGAGGACTTCCTCGTAATCGCAAAGATGATGGCCATCGACGCACTGAACCGCAACGAGTCCTGCGGCGCTCACTTCCGCGAGGAATATCAGACCCCCGACGGCGAAGCTGCCCGTAACGACGAAGAGTATATGTACGTAAGCTGCTGGAAGTACACCGGCGACAACGAGAAGCCCATCCTCCTGAAGGAGCCTCTCAAGTACGAAGCTATTCACGTTCAGACCCGTAACTACAAATCCTAAATTGCAACCACGGGCGGCGCGGACTCCGGTCCGGGTCGCTACCAAAGAATAATTTCAACATGGAAAATACTATCAGCGTAAAACTGAAAATTTGGCGTCAACGTGGTCCCAAAGAAAAAGGACAGTTCGTCAACTACACCGTGGACAATGTGTCCACCGGCTCCAGCTTCCTGGAGATGCTGGACATGCTCAATCAGCGTCTGGTTGAGCGTGGCGAAGAACCCGTAGTGTTCGACAGCGACTGCCGCGAAGGTATCTGCGGTATGTGCTCCCTCTATATCAACGGCCATCCCCACGGCCCCGTTCAGGGCATCACCACCTGCCAGCTCCACATGCGCAAGTTCCACGACGGCGAAGAAATCACCATCGAACCCTGGCGCTCGGCTGCATTCCCCGTGGTGCGCGACCTCATGGTTGACCGCAACGCCTTCGACAAAATCCAGCAGGCCGGCGGCTATGTAAGCTTCAACTGCGGCGGTGCACAGGATGCCAACAACCTGCCCATCAGCAAGGAAGTGGCCGACATGGCCATGGACTCCGCTACCTGCATCGGTTGCGGCGCATGTGTAGCAGCTTGCAAGAACGGCTCCGCTATGCTGTTCGTTTCCGCCAAGGTGAGCCAGTTCGCACTGCTGCCCCAGGGCCAGGTTGAACGCAAACGTCGCGCCCGCGCAATGGTCAAGAAGATGGACGAACTCGGCTTCGGTAACTGTACCAACACCGGTGCCTGCGCAGCCGAATGTCCCAAGAACATCAGCCTGAGCAACATCGCCCGCCTCAACCGCGAGTACCTCAACGCCAAGTTCTCCGAATAATTCCCACCCTCACCATAGCAAAGGCCGCCCCCGATGGGTCGGCCTTTGTTGCTTTTTTCGAGATTATTCTGGATTAATCATGATTAACCGGGATTAATCGTGATTAATCTCGATGCGAGGGAGAGGGGGGAGGTTATTGCTTGGGGATGATTTCGAGGAAGCGGGCGAGGATGTTGGCTTTCTGAGTGCTGTCGGCGGTGAGATAGCGATGGCGTCCGGCCGCGTCGGGGGTGAAGAGGGTCCCGCCGAGGGGTTCGACGGTGATGGTGCCGGGTCCGGATTCGGTGAAGAGTCCGTCAGTGCCTTCGACGGCGTAGAGTACAGAGGTGAGGTCCCACGTGGGGCGGTCGTAAGGCATGGGCAGGTACACCTTGTAGGCTTCTACCACGGGGTTGGGAGTTGTGCCGTTCGCGTTTTCGATAGCCGATGCGGGGAAGCAGATGTCGATGCCCAGCTCGAAGGGTGATGTGACTATTTCCGTGGGCCACTGCTCAAACACTTTGCGGGCTGCGTCGATGTCCTTGACGATGTTGTATTCGCAAAAGCGCGTGAGGCTGTCGGCGGCGTTGTTGTTTTCGAAATCGCCACCCATCATTACGAGGCGCTTCACTTTCTGCGCTACGAGTTCGCGGCCTGTCAGCGGCGAGAGGCTGTCGGCAGGCAAGTCGAGCAGGTGTGCAAGGTTTGTGGAGAAGCCTACGGATATGACCGTTACCGACGTATCTTCCTGCGCTGCGAGGGCTTTGCGGTACATCTCCACAGCCGGGACAATGTGGCCGTCGGAGGTGTGCGAGCGGGCAAACAGCGGCTGCCCGAGGCTGTCGGTCATGTTGACGGCAAGGAGGGCGTAGTTCACGGCGTCGTCGCAGGCCGCACCGTCCGCCACGCGGCCTATGGGCAGGTCGGGCATGCCGTACCAGGTCGTGAGGGCGTCGATATACTCCGTGGAGCCCTCGTCGCGCTTGTTGGATGAGATGCCCAGGAGTTCGACCTTGTTCTGAGCGGCATATTTGAAGAGCATGTCAAGGGCGAGAGCGTCGTCGATGTCATTGCCCATGTCGGTTTCGAAAAGCACCTTCATGGGTGTCGCCGCAGGGGCTTCGGTTGCTTCCTGCCCGGGCGCACAGGCCGTCAGGAATATCAGTATCGTTATGAGGGCGCAGAATCTGAGAGTTTTCATGGGGTAGGGTATTAAAAAAGGAGGCACGGGGCCTCCTTTTTATGGTTCGGGTGATGATTAGTCGATGGTTTCGTCGGCAGGATAGCCACCCATTTCGCGGATAGCGTTCTTGAGCATGACGTACTGCTGGAAGAGGTGGTTGACGGGCACTTCGTTCTTGGTGTAGTCGTGCATAGGGCTCTTGAGGAAGAAGCTCAGGAAGCGCTGTATGCCGTAGCGGCCGGCGCGGGCGGCGAGGTCGCTCAGGAGCACGAGGTCAAGGCAGAGGGGAGCAGCGAGGATAGAGT
>CAYNHP010000089.1:0-6476 GCA_964397235.1 uncultured Bacteroides sp.
GAAAAAGAGCCTTTCAGCTGCGACATTGCCAGGCGGTGGGCTGCGCGGGAATTGGATGCAATCAGGTCGCCGACGGCCTCGGCTTCGACCAGGTCCAGGCGCCCGTGAAGGTAAGCACGGCGGGTGAACTCGCCCGGAAGTGCCGGGCGTGCGCCGGCATCAACCAAGGTCTGCAGTACCATGGATTGAATCCACTCGGACCCGTGGACACTGAGTTCGACGACGTCCTCCCCGGTGAAGGAATTCGGCCCGCGGAAAAGAGTAAGCACGGCTTGGTCGAGTTCGTCGCCGCTGCCCTGCTCTACTATTTTGCCCAGGTGCGCCGTGTGCGACTTCATATCGTCCAGCCGGGCGCCGCGCCAAATCTTTTGAACTATAGGAAGGGTTTTCTTACCGCTTACGCGAATAACAGCGATGCCTCCGACCCCGCGCGGGGTGGATATGGCGCAGATTGTGTCGGAATTATTGTAAATTTCGGCGTTCATTCTTTAATAGGAAAAAGTGATTGTTCCATGCGCCCAGCCCGGGACTTTGCTCAAGATGGTCCTCAAGGTCATCCGGCAAGGCATAGAAAAAGTCAAGCCCGGTGAGCTCTTCAATTTCGTCGACAGATACAGTGTACCATTCGTAGCTTCTGACGGGCATCTGGTTTGGGATAATGAACGCCAGAACCAAAGGCGGGTTGGCATGAGGAGCCATGATGATTTTAAACATGCGCTCGGGAACGGTCACGCCCGACTCACCGATTTTTACCGGACATTCATCCGTCAGAATTGGCCCGGTGATTATTATGAGCGAGTCTTCATACTCAACCCAATAGCGGGTAAGCTCTTCGAGAGTGTTCCATATGCCTTGGTTGATTTCGTGATCCTGGGGGATAATGTTGGTCAGGTAATGACAGTCGCGCATGGCCTGGGGGTCCCATTTCATATCGCCGGCCGGAGCCATGTGCCCACGGTCATAGCCGGAATGTCGGTAGTCCGCCAATGTAGCACTACCCTTCACTGCCGGGTCAACCTCGAACTTCTTCGCCCGCTCAACCTTCCCCCGGGCTTCTTCGCGGGTCAACTCCCAGCAGACGTAGTTGGGGACATGGTGCCGCCCGTTGAACGACACATGAAAACCGGTGTAATCAACCTCCTGCGACGGAATTCCATCACCAACCTTTACCTTCATGAGTTCCGAGGCCGGCAGAACTTCCGGCGCCGGCAGATTCTTATGCCTCCAGTTGATATAAGAGAATAAAGCGATGAGAGCGAGGATGATAAGTATGTTGCGCAGGAGATATTTCAAGGCCCACTTGGCACGTTCGCTAAGCTCAGGCTTCCGCCTTTTGCGCCGGTCGATGTATGTCTGACGTCCGTTTGTCATATTGCATTTACTTGTTTAAGCGCGTGCCCCAAAGCTTCAATGTCATCGGCTCCTAAGTTGGCCGAGAGGCTGAATCGGATACGCTCGGTGCCGGCCGGAACCGTTGGATTACGGATTGCCAGAGCTGAAAAGCCGAGCTGTCGCAACTGCCCGGAGAGTTCGACCGCACGGGCAGCATCGCCGATGATAAGCGGCTGGATATGGCCGGCTACCGGAGTGCGGAGCAAACCGTGCAGTTTCTCTCCGAGCCGCCCGAGATGAGCGCGAGCATCATCGAGGGTAAGCGAATGTCTGAACGTGAACTCGTCCCATGCAATCACAAGCGGCGGAAGTGCCGTTGAGAAAATGAAGCTCCTGGCCATATTGACCAGATATTCACGAATTTCGGGAGCACAGAGGATAAAAGCTCCCTGCCCGGCGAGAGCTTTGCCGAAAGTACCGACGATTATATCGACATCTTTGCCCAAAGCCAACCCCAGACCTCGCGGACCCTTAACACCGACCGCATGAGCCTCGTCGACGTAGAGCAGCACGTTTGGATACTTGCGCTTTAGAGCTACAATTGCCTCAAGCGGAGCCTCGTCGCCATCCATACTGTAAATGCTTTCCACCACTATCATCATGGGCTTGCCTTCCGGGGCATACCTGGCAATCAGTCGCTCCAGAGCTGCGACATCGTTGTGCGCAAAGCGGGCGAAAACTCCCCCGCCGAGCTTCATGCCGTCGATGATGCTCGCATGCACCAGCTTATCGGCCAGGATAATGACATCCTTACCCAAGGCACTGATTGCGCCCACGTTTGCATGATATCCGCTGTTGAAAATGAGCGCCCTGTACGGCTCGCCATAGGCTTGCTCCAGGGTGTGCTCAAGCGATGCATATGCACGCTGATTTGCGGCAAGGAGACGCGAAGCCGACGACGTCGGAGCCCACTGCTCCACCCCGCGGCTTAGAAAGTCGCGGTACAAAGCACGGTCCGCGCCAATTCCAAGATAGTCGTTGGAACTCAGGTCGGTCAGCCCTCTATGCTCTGTCGGGATTGCACGCAGGTTTCCGGCTGCTTTTATCTGGGCCAGACGGTCGGTAATGAAACTGTACATCAGTAATTGTCGGGGTCACGGATTATTTCAATCAGTTCGCGGCAAAGCTTTTCTATTTGATCGTCAGTGGCCACATAGGGAGGCATCACATAAGCGTTTTTGCCGAATGGACGAATCCACACACCGCGCCTTACGGCTTCTTTCTGAAATTTGCCCACATCGACGGGACGGTCCAGCTGCAGCACTCCAATCGAACCAAGGACCCGGACGTCCTCCACTTTGGGCACGTTCCTTGCGGGACTCAGCGCTTCATTGAGTTTCTCTTCGATGTGGCGCACCTTCGCTTCAATGTCCTGCTCGCGGAGCATCTTCAGAGATTCGAGCGCGATGGCACACGAAAGCGGATTGGCCATGAAAGTGGGACCATGCATGAGAACCCCGGCCTCGCCGTTGGAAATGGTGTCGGCGACCTCCTTGGTTGTGATTACGGCGCTCATGGTCAGATAGCCGGCGGTGAGGCCTTTACCGATGGTCATGATGTCGGGCATGACGCCGGCATGTTCCCAGGCAAAAAACTTACCCGTGCGCCAGAAGCCGGTTGCGATTTCATCGAAGATGAGGTACAGTCCATATTCGTCACATAATGCGCGGGCTTCGCGCAGAAACTGCGGGTGGTAGAACCACATCCCGCCGGCTCCCTGGACCACCGGTTCGAGGATTACGGCCGCGAGTTCGTCATGGTGCTCCTCGATGATTTTCCGCATGGGCTCAATATCGGCCGGATTCCACGTCCCTCCGAAACGCGACTTTGGTTGGGGCGCAAAGAACCGAACGGGGAGCGCCGGGCCGAAAGCACCGTGCATTCCTGTGACAGGGTCGCAGACTGACATTGCATTCCACGTGTCGCCGTGGTAGCCGCTGCGGATTGTAACGAAATTGGTCTTTTTGTGGCTTCCGCTTCGCGAAATGGATGCCTGCACAGCCATCTTCATCGCAACCTCGACGGCCACGGATCCGCTATCGGCATAGAAAATATTATTCATGTTCGGCGGGAGCACTTTGAGCAGCTCCTTGCCGAGCTCAACTGCCGGGGCGTGGGTGAAACCGCCGAACATGACGTGGCTCATCCTGTCGAGCTGAGCCTTGGCGGCAGCGTTGAGTCGGGGGTTGTTATAACCGTGTATGATACACCACCATGACGACATACCGTCGATGAGTTCCGTGCCGTCGGCAAGGGTAATGACGGCGCCGTCGGCATGATCGACCATGTAGGTCGGCAGGGGGTTGATTGTCGAAGTGTAGGGATGCCAGAGGTGTTCCCGGTCCCAAGTATCGTGAAGGATGTCCTGGTTCATAATATGCAAAGGTACGAAATCGCGCCCACATATCACAATATAAGTACAGAAAAAGCTCGACGATTTCTCGCCGAGCTTAAGGGAGTATGGAATTCAAAAGCGAATTTTACTGGAGCTTGAAGGTTACAGGCAGAGTGTAAGTAACCTTAACGGGCTGACCGTTGTTACGACCGGGAATCCATTTCGGCATAGCCTTGATAACACGGAGGGCCTCCTTGTCGAGAGCCGGGTGGCGGGTACGTACTACGCGTACGTTGGTGATGGAGCCATCCTTGCCAACAACGAATTCAACTACTACACGGCCCTGAACACCTTCTTCGGATGCGGCGGGCGGGTATACGATGTTGTCGCTGAGCCACTTGTACATAGCAGCTTCACCACCGTTGAATTCAGGCTTCTGTTCTACCATGGCGATGCTCATGGGCTGCTCTTCTTCTACCTTGGGAGCGGCGATTACCTGCTCGGTTACGATGATCTTGTTGAGGTCATTGGTACCTTCGGTAATATCCACTGCACCTACGGCAGCTTCATTGTTGAGCACTTCTTCCTGGTTCTTTACCTGCTTATCTTCTTCGATCTTGTCGTCTTCTACAATAAGGAGGTCGGTCACCTGCTGCTGGTTAGCCACTTCTTCGGGAGCGATGATTTCTTCCTGTTCCTGCGGAACGAAGACTTCTTCTTCCTCTTCCTCGATTTCTTCTTCTTCGGCGTCGAAGGTAGCGAGCTCCTGTTCGGTGCTGGTTACGATCTGAGCCTCTTCAGGCTTGCTGAACACGCCTGAAACGGAGAGAATCAACAGGACGATGAGGATAGCAGCAGCGATTACAACCCAAAGCACAGCTTTGGTGTGGCGCTGAACGGAGGTAGCTCGGAGGGTATAGGCACCGAACTCCTTGTTTTTGCCTTCAAAAACTATATCGCGCCACTCTTTTGAGGTAAGATCTACGTCTTTAGCCATTTTGGTCTAATTTTATTGGTTAGTAGATTCTGCCTGGGCGGGAGCTGCGGCAGCAGCCTTAGCAGCGCGGACAGTGGGACGAATAATTGTTTGACCGTTAGCCTGCTCGAAGTGACGGAGCAGGAGGGTATCGCTGTGGGTGGGGAGCTCGATGCTATAACGCGAAATCTGGTTGATGTTCATTTCGTCGATAGCATTGATGAGGCCCTCGTAGGTAGTGTTAGGACCGGGCTTGATCACAACTACAGGACGGGTCTTGAGCGAGTCAGAAGCGTTCTTCTTGGCCAGCTTGTCGAATTCTTCCTTGGTGATTTCCTTGTTCTTCCACTGCGTCTTGAGGTTCTCGTACTCCTTCATTACCTGCTCGTTCTTGCCGCGCAGGATCTTGCGGATACCTTGGGTCTCGTGGTTCACGTTGCCAATGAACTGTTCCTTCTGCAGATATTTGCTGGTCTGGAAGGTGGTGTCGGCAATACCTTCGTAGTAGTAGATATTGTGGACGGTCTTTCCCGTTTCAGCATCAACAGCAGGCTTGTCGCCATTGTACTCGGTGTCGAGGATCAGTGTGATTGCTTCCGACTGCTTAGCCTGGCTCTGCTGCTCCTTCTTCACATCCTCATTGGTAGGGAGGACAATCTGAAGGGTCTGCGACTTGATCATCGTAGTACAGAGCATGAAGAAGGTGATCAGAAGCATGTTCATATCCACCATGGGCGTAAAGTCCACATGGATAGACATCTTTTTCTGGGCGCCTTTCTTTCCTTTCTTGTTGCCGCCGCTTTCTTGAATTTGTGCCATTGTGGATTTACATTAATTGGTGGGTTCGTCTTCGGATTTGAGAGCTGTCATAAGGCTAAACTTATTCAGCTTCATAGTCTGCAAGTTGTCGAATACCATCTGAACAGTGGTGAAGGGGGTGTCCTTGTCGGCCTTGATTGCAATACCCTGACCTTTACGCATCAGTGAAGTGTAGAGGTTGTTCAGGTTCTGGCGTTCTTCGGCGGTGAGGCCTTCGGCCTGTTCGTTGTTGATACGCTGTGCAACGTTGTAGATGGCTTTGAGCCAAATCTGGAAGTCATTGAGCTTGCCGTCGCGGTTTTTGTTGCCGTCGATAGGAATTCCGACTTTCGGATTGGTCATGTCGCCCATGAACTTGTCGCGTTCTGTTACAGACATTGAGAGCACCTCGGGAAGGACTGCGAAGGGCACACCGATCATGTTGGTGCTTGCGAACTCAGCCTTCTGCGAGCCGTTCAGAGCGATGGGGTTGTTCTTGTGCTGTTCGTTGTAGATGGAGATGGCTTCGTCGAGCATCATCGCGCGGATGTTACCGCTGGAGAGGGTCGAGTCGGCATCGCCGGTGAACGAAATGAAGAGTTTACCTTCTGCAATGGTGGGGTCGTCGAGCTTGCCGGATTTATCGGCGGAGGACACGAGGACAGTCACCAGGTTGTTCATCGGCACCTTCTCTTCGGATACGGAAGAGGGGGTGTAGACGATGGTTGGCTCCTTCTGCAGGAAGGTAGAAGTCAACATGAAGAAAGTAAGCAAAAGAACAGTCACGTCACTCATCGCGGTCATGTCGATGAGAGTGCTTTTCTTTTTAATTTTTACTTTTCCCATATTTACCTGACTTTGTGTTGGTTGTTAAATTGTATCGGGTAAATAGAGATTAGTGGGTAGCTGCAAACGTCTGAACGATGGAGAAACCGATTTCGTCGATAGCGTAGGTGAGGTTATCGATCTTGTTGG
>CAYNHP010000090.1:0-6432 GCA_964397235.1 uncultured Bacteroides sp.
TGGGTGTGGCTGATTTTTTAACCGGGACGCCCGTCTTGTTGGTTGCGGATGCAAAGGGGCGTTTTGCCCCAAAAGCGCTTGACGCTCTGGCAAAAGAAGGAAAAGTTCGAGAATCCAAGGCGAGAGGCTATCTCTTTGATAGTTAGGTCGGAAGAGGTGAGATAGCGGTGGGCATCGTTCATAATGTATTCTTTTATCCATTCGTTGGCGGTGCGACCGCTCTGACTTTTGCACACGAATGAGAGGTACTTTGGCGTGACGGCGAGCTCGGCAGCATAATAGTCCAACCGATGAGGCCGCACAGGCAAGCTGATGAGCAGGTCCAGGAAGCGTTGGTAGAGAAGGGCGGGTTGGGAAAGGGTGTCGGTCGGCTGCCGCATAGGCTCGTTGTTGACCATGTCGAATAATTCAAGAAGGAGCGCGGTAGCTGTAAGGATTACTCCCGCCGGATTAATATCCTGGTGCTTGATACGCAGGATTTCGAGGAATGCACGTATGAGCGGTTCTCGGTCTTCGTCGGGCTTTAGAACAGGTTGTGACTTGAGTTTCTGGAGTACATGACGGATTTCCAGCGAAGAGATTTGCGCAGAGATGAGATCTAAGTTAGCATAGATGAACGTGCCATAAAAATCCTCGCTGAAAACTACGTCGGTATAGAAGTCGTTAGGATGCACGATAAGAATTTCGCCGGGGCCGACAACATATCTCCTGGAGTTCAAGGTCGAGGAATGCGTGCCATGTTCAACAGCGCATATGCACACCGCATCAAGACGGTAGTTAAGATTGGCGTCATCGTTATGCCAGCCTCCGTGGTAAATGAAAAGGTCCTTGGAGAAGGTTTTTCCCTTGGGATTCTCACGCGTCACTGTCGGTATGTCTACAATCTTCATATCTCAGGCAAATTACAACACTTATGCGGCTGTTTTGAACATTCAGTATTCTAACAAACTTATTTGAATCTTTGTTTCAATAGCAGATAAAAATCCACCTCTATGAAGATAATCGCAATCAATGGAAGCCCGCGCAAGGGCTGGAGCAGTGATAAACTGCTCGAGAAATGGGTTGAGGGCGTAAAGTCCGTTCTCCCTGATGCAGAAATCACCAAAGTAAATCTCTATGATCTCAAATTCACCGGCTGCCGCAGCTGTTTCTCCTGCAAGCTCAAAGGAGGCAAGTTCTTCGGCACCTGTCCCATCCCCGACGGCATCCACGACCTCCTGGCCGAGGTGCGCGAAGCCGACGCCGTGGCAATCGCCTCTCCAATCTACTACATGGACCTCAACGCCTACACCAAATGCCTGCTGGAGCGCATGATTTTTTCAGTGGCTCAATACTCCAGCCCAGCAGTGAGCCTGGCGCCGAAGCGGGTTTCGTTCACCATGCTCTATTCCATGAATGCTACGGAGGAAGACTTCAAGCATTACGGAATCGAGGCCCGTTGCGCTCAGGAAGAATGGTTGCTGAGCCTGTTCTACTTCATGCCCGCCCACAGGGTGACGGCTTTCGACACCTACCAGTTCACCGACTACGCCAAGTACGAGTCCAGCGCATTCTCCGAGCCCGCAAAGCGCAGACAGCGCGAAGAGCAGTTCCCGAAAGACCTTGAGACTGCTTTCGAAACCGGGGCTCAGGTGGCGCGGGAAATTCAAGACCCCAACGTCAAGGGCGCACCGATCGACCACACCGTCCGCTTTTAAATAATGCAAGGGAGCTTCGGCTCCCTTTTTAATGTATATACGCAAGAAAAAGAGGTGCTCTCACGAGTACCTCCCTTCCCATTCATCACATTATGCTTATACTATGGTTTCTCTTTTCAGTTTCTTATTCTGTACCCGGTTTTAAAGTCAACCGGTTGCTTATGTTTAATGTCTTGCCGTAAAACCTTTAACTTTAAACATTAAGCCAATTAATATCTGCTTTCAACGATTTCCCAGTCTACGATGTCCCAAAGGGCTTCCAGGGCATTTTTGCGCAGGTTTTGGTAATCGAGGTAGTAGGCGTGCTCCCAAACATCGAATGTGAGCAGGGGAGTGAGGCCGGTTGTGAGCGGGTTGCCTGCATTGGGCCCCTGGGTTATGAAGAGCTTGCCGTCGTCATCGCGCGAGAGCCAAACCCAACCGGAACCGAACAGGCCTACACCGGCGTCGACGAAAGCCTTCTTGAAGTCGTCGAACGAACCGAAGTCGCGTTCGATTGCCTTGCGGAGGTCGCCTTGGGGTTCACGACGGCCGTCGGGAGAGAAGGTGAAGAAGTAGAAGATGTGGTTCCAGGCCTGGGAGGCGTTGTTGAACAGGGCGCCTTCGGAGTGGCGGATGATTTCTTCGAGTTCTTCGTCCTCGAATTCGGTGCCTTTGATGAGGCGGTTCAGGTTATCGATATATGCTTTTTCGTGCTTGCCATAGTGAAAATGGACAGTGCGGGCACTGATTGCGGGCTCGAGAGCATTTTCATCGTAAGGTAGTTGAGGAAGTTCGTAAGTCATAAGTCAATCATTTTAGTGTTTATCTATTAAACGTCTCCGGGGGCTGTTGGTTCAGTGGAGCATCAAAAAAAGCTGCTCCCGGATTCGGGGGCAGCTTGTAGTGATGTTCCGCGCTCTGAACGCGGGCAGTTACTTTTCTGAGTAGAGGATATAGGTTGCGTTGGGGGCCATGGCGCCGTGGATTGCACCGTCCTCAACAGTGAACTCGGTGCCATGGACGCCGTCGGTGTACTTGCCGGTGGAGAGGGGAGTTGCCATGTCCACTTCCTGGGGCTGGTTGGAGAAGTTCACCAGCACCACGCCGCGGGTTCCGCGGCTCACCTCGGCGATGGCGCCGTTGTCGGACACGGTGATGGCTTCGGGCTCGCCGGTCATGGCGTGGCGGAATTTGTTCACTGCAACCACTTCGGGGTGGAAGAACTCGTCGTTGCCGCGGGCTCCGATGCGGTTGTTGCCCCAGTAGTTTTCGCGGGTGCTACCGGCGGGACGGCTGTAGAAAAGGGGACGGCCGCCGTCGCGGGCTGTGAGGAATACCCAGCCGGCGCGGATCTGGTCGTCGGTGAGGCCGGCGGATTCGTGGAAGTTGCAGTAGGTGTCATGGCTCTCAACCCAGGTTACGAGGTGCTTGGGGTCCACGGGATGATGCCAGGAAAGGAGGTCGGCTGCATTGAAGTTGCCGGCGGCCAGGGCTTCGCGGAGGGCATGTCCGTAATTGGATGCGGTCATGTCCATATATTCGGCGTATTCAGTTTCCTTCACGTTCTTGTCCTGGAGCACTTCGCCATATATAAATAAGGAGTCGGGCATGAGCAGCTTCTCGCCCTTGACTTCTGCGCGGCCGGTGGCAACATCCCAGAAGTTGTTGGTCCAACCGGCTTCTTCTACCTTGGGGTCGAGGGGGTCGGATGGCAGGCCGATGTGTTTGGCTGTGTCGTAGCGGAATCCGCGGGCACCGAGACTGATGAGGTCGTTGACGTATGCAAGATAATATGCTTGGAAGTCAGGGTTTTCGGTATTCACGTCGGGAAGTCCGCCCATTTCGCCCGTGGTGCATTCAAGGCGGTCGTTCCACTCCAGGATAGGCGTGAATCCGTTGGCGTGGAAGAGGTTTTCATGGCCACCTACGGCTGCGTCGAGGTCGGGTAGCACGGCGGTGTGGTCAACGGCGGTGTGGTTGGGCAGCACGTCCACGATTACCTTGACGCCGTATTTGTTGGCACTGTCGCACATTGCCTTGAAAGCGTCGCGGTCGCCAAGCATATAGTTGCCGATTTTCCAGTCGGTGGGCTGGTAGTAGTAATACCATTTGCCCTGAACGGAGTCGCCTTCCTGGCTGAAGAGGGCCATGCCGCCGTCGTCGCCCACGAAACATGCCTGAACGGGCGAGGTCTGCACGTAGTCGTAGCCCGACTCGGCAATGAGTTTCATGTTTGCTGCAATCGTATCGAGCGACCATGTCCAGGCGTGGAGAATCACTTCGTCCTGGGGAGCGGGGGCCGGTGCGGCTTCCTTTTTACACCCGGCCAGCGCCATGCAGGCAAGGCCGCAGAGAGCCACCGATTTGATGATCTGTTTCATTTGTATTGATTTTAGAGGTAAGTATGATTTCGGTGTAAAATTAGGCAAAAAAATCCAATGCGGCAAAAAATCGCGAAAAAAAGCCGCAGGCGGGTTGCATGCGGCTTATAAGAGCCACATCAAAGGATGTGTTGAAACTCCGAATAGACAGGATTTGAGTGCTTACCACCCTCTGTAATCCTCCGGCGCAGTATGTCGCGCTACCGGCCTAAGCCGGCGAGGCCCGCCATTAGTTGGTTCGCTTGTCTCGGCATTTCAGATTAATTTGAAGAGTTTCCCAATCTACTTTGATGTGGTATGTCAAAATATCTTTCGGCTCTCTTGCCTTTGTTATTACAACACAAAGATAGGGCAAACAGTTCGGTTTTCCAAATTTAATCGGCAAAAAATGCTCGGTGTTGATAAAATAATCCTCTTTTACAAGGGCCCGGCGAAGGTTTGGACCGGGTTGCCGCGTTGAAGGGCATCATGGCTGGACCACTGCTCTGCGCGTGCACCGGCAAGCCTATGGTCCTGAGCTTCACGCAGTTTGAGCAATAGACGCTCTCGGGCCAGGGTCTTATTCTGAACCTGCGAACGTTGGTCGGAACATTTTACGGATATTCCGCTTGGACGATGGATGGCGCGCACGGCCGTCTCCACTTTGTTGACATTCTGGCCGCCCTTTCCGCCGGAGCGGCACGTTTCGTATGTGATGTCGCTTTCCGAAAGCGCCGGCAGCTCCAGCTCGTCGAAGAAGTTGACACCTACGAACCAGTTGGCGCGCCGGTGGGTGGGGCGGTAGGGATTTTTGGTCGCGCGCCACAGAACCGTCCCCTTCCACCTGTCCACGATGTGGGCAGGAATGTCCTGCTCAGTCGCGAAGGTCATGGACATAAAGCAATCGGCATGTTGATTGTGGGGTTCGGAAGCTGTCAGAATCAGAGAGGGTATATCTTTAGCGAGTTGCCGGGCTACCAAGGTGACGACGCGGGCGCATTCCACCGGCCCGCGCCCGGCTGTAATCTGAATATATTTTTTCATTTTCCTTTGTCCTTAATGTTGAGTCGCGGTCTGACCATTGTTTCTATAGTCACCGTCGGTTTAATTAACGTAAGTATTTCATCCATAGGCTTATAGGCCTGCGGCGACTCGTCCAGAGTGGATTCGCAAACGGAGGTGGAGAAAACCCCGGCCATGGATTCCCGGAACTCGTCGAGGGCGATTTGCTTGCGTGCCTGGGCGCGCGACATCAGGCGCCCGGCGCCGTGCGGGGCAGAGCAGAGCCACTCCACGTTCCCTTTGCCGGTTGCGATGGCTATTCCGTCGCGCATATTGAACGGTATGGCCAGCCGCACCCCTTCGGAGGCGTCGATGGCGCCCTTGCGCAGCATCGGCTCATCGTCGGTCACCGATATATAATTATGTGTAGTGACGATGCTCTCCACGCACTTGCCCTTGTTGAGCTTTCTGATGATGGCGAATATGCGGTCGGCGATGATGCGATGATTATAAAGCGCATAGGCTTGCGCGATGACCATGTCCGAGAGGTATCCCCGCAAGGCATCACCCCAGAGGAAGCCGGCCATCGCTCCGCGCTTGGGATTTGCGGCGAGGTTGTGCCAGTGCGCGGCGACTTTTACGCCGAGGTTGCGGGAGCCGCAATGAATCGTAAGCCAGCCGTCGCCGGAGGACACATCCTCGCCGTACTCGATAAAGTGGTTGCCGCCACCGAGCGTACCAAGGCTCTTGTAGAACACCCCCTCATGGAGCTTGATGCGCCGGCAGAAGTCGGAGATGAAGCGCCCGTCGACGCGCGGGGTCTCGTTGATGAGGTCGGGCGCAGCCGAACGGGCCTTTTGATACCTGCTGTTCAGAAAACGGAATAACTCCTTCTCGTTTAGCGAATTGCGTTCGCATATTTCATTTCCCATCGGTATTGCCTCGCGGATACGATGATTCAGCAGAGCAAAATGCTCTGCGCCGAGCGGCACCGACAGGCGGTGCATCGAAATGGTGCAACCGATGTCGGCCCCGACGTGGTCGGGGTTTACATACTGTCCGATTCGGTAGGCTGTGCCCACGTTGCAGGCGTTGCCCGCGTGGACATCGGGCATCTGGGCGATGTGCATACCGGCAAAAGCATCGTGGTCGCACTGGGCCCGCACCCACCCAAGGGCCGCTTCCTCGATGTTGTCGGTGAAAATCGTTGCTGTGGCTGTTTTTCCTTGTATCTTCATAGTTCCTTAGATTAATCGCACTGCAAAATTAACATATTTTTCGCCCAAATGCAAATTTTTTAGAAAATATTTTTGGGGTGGAACGCATTTTTTCTGTCGCAGAGAGCGCTGATGTTATTTGAGGGGGGTATTTTTGCGCACGGAGGGCACTGA
>CAYNHP010000091.1:0-6309 GCA_964397235.1 uncultured Bacteroides sp.
TCTCGCCGTTGAGGTCCACGCGGATACCTCCGCAGAGATAGTGGGCGGCGGGGGCCACGGGGATATAGTCCTTGGTGATGTCGATGCCCAGCTCGAGGCATTTCTTGTAGATGTTGGGGAAGTGGCGTCGGGTTTCGTCGGGGTCCTTGTGGGTGACGTCGAGGTAGACGTGGTCGTCGCCGTGGAGCTTCATTTCCGAGTCGATGGCTCGTGCCACGATGTCGCGCGGGGCCAGGGATAGGCGGGGGTCATATTTGTGCATGAACTCCTCGCCGCGGAGGTTGCGGAGCACGCCGCCGTAGCCGCGCATGGCCTCGGTGATGAGGAAGTTGGGGCGGTCGCCGGGGTGGAAGAGGGCGGTGGGGTGGAACTGGATGAATTCCATGTCGGCGACGGTTCCCTTGGCGCGGTAGACCATGGCTATGCCGTCGCCTGTGGCTACCAGGGGGTTGGTGGTTGTCTGGTACACGGCCCCGACGCCGCCGGTGGCCATGACTGTGACCGAGGCCAGGAAGGTATCGACGGTGCCGGTGGCGATGTCCAGCACGTAGGCTCCGTAGCAGGTGATGTCGGGGGTGCGACGGCTCACAATCTTGCCCAGGTGGTGCTGGGTGATGATTTCGATAGCGAAGCGGTTGGTGAAAATGTCGATGTTGGGATTTGCCTTTACGGCTTCGATGAGGCTTTCCTGGATTTCGAAACCGGTGTTGTCGGCGTGGTGGAGGATGCGGAATTCGCTGTGACCGCCCTCGCGGTGGAGGTCGAAGGCGCCGTCGTCGCGGCGGTCGAAGTCCACACCCCACTCAATGAGCTGCCGTATCTGCCCGGGAGCGTTGCGCACTACCATTTCGACTGCGGCGGGGTCGGAGAGCCAGTCGCCGGCTACCATGGTGTCGTGAATATGTTTTTCGAAATCGTCCACCTCAAGGTTGGTCACCGATGCCACGCCTCCTTGGGCCAGGGCCGTGTTGGCCTCTTCGAGGGTGGTTTTGCAAACAAGCGCCACGCGATGGGTGGAATCGGCCACCTTCAGGGCGAAACTCATTCCGGCGATACCGGAACCGATTACGAGGTAGGAATACTGGTAGGTCATTGCGTGATATGATAGTCGGGGCAAAGGTACTATTTAATGTTGAACCACGCAAGTTTTTTAATGCACAATGCATAATGCATAATTATTGCATGCGAAAGGGACACACGAATGTGCGCCCCTTGGAGCATAAGTCAGGCTTCATAGATTAGAGGTGGGTGACGGCGCCGATAAAGAGCATCACGCCTGTGGAGCGCTCGGCAATGGCGAAGGCGAATGAGTGGTCCACAAAGAACTCGGGGTTGTTCGGCGGTCCGCATGCGTCCAGGCCGCTCGATACGGTTACTGCTGCCGCCTCAGTACCTTCCTCATCCACAATGATTTTCGCGCCCTGGAATACTTTGCCGAGGCAGATTTCCGAGGTGGTCATGGGCGAAAAATCGGCATTTGGATTGAACGGCAGTGTCATGCCCATGGCTTTGAGTGCAGGCACGAAGTTGACGTTGGTTGTGATGTCGAAGCGGGGCAGGCGCACGTGCATCCTGGAGGAGTACATCTCGCCCTTGGCCAGCTTGGTGAGGTCGTCGATGTTTGCTTCGGCGAAGGTCTTGACGGGGTCGAGGCCCTCGTCGGGCAGCAGGATTATCATCGAATATGCCTCGTTACCGTAGGGGATGGCGATGGCGCGGTAGTGCTCCTCGTCGTAGGCCTGCACGAGCATTGCATCGTGCTCCATTGTCTTGCGGTAGAAGGTGGAACCGTCAAGATTAGTGAAAAGCCTCTCGGAAGTGCGTTTTTTGTTGAACTGCTGGCGCCAGAATCCCTTGAAATATAGGGCGTTGATTGCGGCGAAAGACACATTGCCCAGCTCCTCCTTGATAATTTGAGGAATTAAGCCTTTGGTGCGGTCGTTGGCCCAAGCGTTGATTTGTTTTGCGCCTCCGGCACCACCGAGGTCGTCGATGGTTTTGAGATAAGCATAATAATCGGTGTTGAGTTTGGTAGTGAAGGCCGGATTGAAGGAAGCGCTTTTGCTGCTTTCGAGCCAAAGGCTGTTGGCTATGCTCACCTCGGTTTTGGGGTCGAGAGCGGGAAGTTTGTCCATGAGCTTATGCATCAGGCCGTTGAGGGCGTCGATGTCGTCCGGGCCCATGTTGATGGCGTCGATGATTTGCTGCTGAGTTTCGCCGGCGGTGCCGTTGGCTACCATACCCAGGTTCATGGCCAGGCTCAGGGGGGACACCACGAAGTTGGACTCCACATTCCCGCCCAGACGGCTCATGAGCGATGCCGACAGGCCGTTGATGCCGCCTACCACCTCGGCTTCCGAGCGGCTCAGGGGGATGTCCTCGCGCGGCGTTTCTTTTTCCTTAGGGCCGTCGGAACAGGCCCCCAGGGCCAGCATCGAAAGGATGCAGGGAATTATCAATCGTTTCATAAGCTTAGGTTTTTTATGTTCAACAAACCCTCGTAGACTTTGCCCGAGGGGGTGGTAATTGCGGTTTCGGCGGGGCCTTGGAGGCGCACCGGGAAGGTGTCCGTGAGTTTGTTGGAGTCAATCATGAATTTCTGCTCCTTTTTCGAATCGGTCTCGCGCAGGGTCAGGGTGCACAGGCCTTCGGGAATCTCGAAGCTCACGGTGAGCATCCGGCCGTCGTAGGTCAGTTCTACTTTCTGGCGTTCGGGCGCACGGGGACGGGTGGTGGTTGTCTTTTGCCCGCGCGGCTGGAGGATTAAGCGGACCGGGTTTGCGTCGAGGGGTTCGCCGTCGCGGTCGCAGGCCGTGAAGGAGAGAAGTGATAACAATATGATGGCGATTAGTCGGATACGCATGGTGCAAAATTTTTATTGGCAAAGTTAGGGATAGTTTTTGAGCTTGTCAAGCGAAACGGGGCAAATTCGATTCCTCATCGGTCTTGGAATGAGGCTGATTATCAGTGTGTTATGTCGGGTAGAAATTCACAAAAATTCCTCACCTCGTCGGCGCCGAGGGTAAGCTGCTGAAATGCAGGGGGTTAGCCCTTGAGGCGCGCCACGAACAGGTCGCGGTGTGAGGCATCACTTTCGGCCAGGCGCTTGAGCAGGCGCGACTTCTTGAGGTAGTAGTATTTGTACTTGATGCCGGCGAACATGCACACGGCGCGGGCCGACAGGCCTGCGAAGACGAGGGCGATGAAAGCGAAATCGTCCTCTTTGAGCCACGCGCACTCGGCGCGCAGCAGGGTCATGGTGCCGCCCATGTAACGGTCCACGGCCTGCTCGATTTTGAGGAGGTTGCCCTTGGAGGTGAGTTTGGAGAGCTCGGATTCGATGTTGAGGACTATTGCACGGCGGGCTGCGTCGGAATCGCCGCGCTCGAAGTACTCGTTACAGAGCATGTTGATGGTGCTCCATTTCTGGCGGAAGAGTTCCTCGAGGAGGGCGTCCTTGCGGCCGGCCTCCTGCTCGCTTTTCTCGGCCAGGTTGCGGTAAGCGGCCACGGCGGCTATGGAGGCCTCGAGTTCGGCGGCCTGGGCACGGATGCGGGTGCGGTAGATGATGACTACCAACACGATGATTATCAGCAGTATGGCCAATGCCACCCACATGATTACGCGGTAGACTTTTGCGCGGCTGAGTTGGGCGTCGGACTCGGCGCGGTAGTAATCACTTTGGGCGGCGACTACCGATTCTTTGAGCATGCGTTCGGCAATTTCGCTCTGGAGGGCCATGACGCTGTCGGCCACCGCGGCGGCTTCGGGGTATCGTCGCTCGGCCATAAGTTGCAGATATTGAGCGTATTGGACGCGGACGCTATCCTCGGGCGATGCGACCATAGCGGCGGCGTGGGAGAGCAGGGAGTCGGCCTCGGCCAGTCGGCCGGAAGTCCGCAGGGCCTCGCTTTGGTCCAGGGCGGTGCCCAGGGTGGCGGCAGAACCGTCGGCCTCGGCGGGCTCGTTTAGGGTGAGTTGGGCCGAGAGGCGGTTGGCCGCGATGCACTCCAACAGTGCGCTATCGGGCTCATTGTCAGCGCGAACGGCTGCCTCAAGGCTGTCCAGCAGCGCCAGCGCCTCGGATTCCTTGCCCAGGTTGAGGCGCACGGCGGCCAGGTCGGTCAGGGCGTAGCGGTGGTGCGACTCGCGGCCGGCTCTATGGTAGGCCTTGGCGGCGATAGACACGTATTTTTCCGACTGCCCGTAGTTGAACACGTCGAAATATATGTCGGCGATGAGTTGGGCGCATTTGGCTGTCCAATAGTCGTTGCGCTCGGCGCGGGCGCGCTCGTAGGCCGGCAGGGCTTCGCGGATAGCGGCAACATACTCCCTTGAATCATAGTCCATTACGGCTTTGAGGAAGCGGATGCGGATGTATTTGTCGTCGGAGGCGGATCGGAAATGGTCGTAGGCGGCGTTGAAGAGCGAGTCGGGCGCCACGGGCTCGTAGTTTTTGTAGCGGGCGTCGGTGAGCAGGAGGGTGTAATAGGCCAAGTCGGCGGAATTGAGGCGGTCGGTGTCAAAATTGGCCAGTTGGGCGAGGGCCCCTGCGGGGTCGGCGTCCATCGCGGCATCAATCCGGGCAAGACGTTTGGTGTCGCTGCTGCAAGCCGAAGCCGCAACAACCAACAACAACACAAATATTTTCGCCAAACCTTTCATTGCTCAAAGATAAGCAAAATTCTCCGCCGACCCAAGGTTTTTGGCGGAAATGTTGTGATATTTGAGTGGAGTCACATTGTGGCGAGCGGGAGCTAACGCCCGTAGGGCGTTGATTTTTGCTAACCGCTTGCGCCGTAAGGCGCTGGCGGATT
The DNA here is from genome assembly GCA_964397235.1 of uncultured Bacteroides sp. GTDB lineage: Bacteria > Bacteroidota > Bacteroidia > Bacteroidales > Muribaculaceae > CAG-873. The sequence continues at coordinate 4,818 of CAYNHP010000091.1, forward strand.
CAGCAAGCACCCGGATGATAGGCGTCCGCATGGACGCCGACTTATTTCGCCGTTAAGTCGGCGTCGCAAGGACGCCTTTTTAAGCGGATGTTCGTAAACCGCCGGCGCCTGCGGCGCAGGCGGTTACTATAAGTCAACGTCCTGCGGACGTTTTTGGCCTTTGTTGCCCGGTGTGGCGAGCAGGAGCTCGCCACCTCCATACGTTTGCGGCACTTGGGACGCACGTTCGGAGCGTCCTAAAGTGAGACAATTCCGACAAGGTATGTTTCGCACGAAAAATGCCACCCGGCGGGGGTGGCATTTCTATGCGGTGAGGTAGATTAATCTCTAATCTCTTAATCCCTAATCTTTTAATCTAATAATCTTCTAATCTCTAATCCCGGCAGAATTACCGCTGCATGAGGGTTACCTGCTTGTGGGCGAAGCGGATGCGGGTCTTGACTTCGGACACGGAGATGTTGAGGTGTTCGGCGATTTCGCTGTGGTGGTATCCGGCTACGTGCATGGAGTAGGGGATGCGGAATTCTTCGGCCAGGCCGTGGATGGCGGAGGTCACGGAGTCGACGCTGTAGGTATCTTCGGGAGCTTCGACTGCGGCGCTCGCACTTATGTTAAGGAGGTAAATTTCTTCGGTGTCGTCAATCACCGCCGCCGCATGTTGGACGTTGCGGTACTTGTTGATGAACACATTGCGCATGATGGTGAACAACCAACCTTTGAGGTTCGTACTCGACGAGTATTTGTCCTCATTATCAAGGGCTTTAAGGGTGGTGTCCTGGAGCAATTCGTGGGCGTCCTCGCGGTTGGAGGTCAACATGTAGGCGAAGTTTAGCAGGTTGTTCTGCAAATTCATCAGGCTGGTCTGAAACTTTACGCTTGACATAATCGGAGAGAGTTTTTTGAGGTTTAAACTGATGTTAGTGTTGTTTGACATTGCAAAGATACATACAGTAATCCGAACGCAAAGCAGGATGCAAACTCAAAAATGAAAAATTTTTCGAAAAATTTCAGGCAAGTTTATAAAATACTGAGTAACAGTGTATTAGCAGCGATTCAGTTGTTACATAAATGTTACAAAAGCGTCACAAATTACGGAAATTGTAACAATTTGGCAAAATGAAAGTGCGCTACTTCCCAGTAACGCACCTCCCTCATAACCAAAATTCAAGTATATTGTGAGTCTAACAAAACGTTTGGAAATCAGAATGAGGGGAATTGTTTCCGATGCAAAGATACAAAAAGCCGGATAAAAACCACCAAATAATTGTTTAAAGAATGTTAACGGTTGTGAATTTCTTGAGGTGGTGGCGTCGCTGGGTCTTACAGGGTTAGGGCTTTGTGTGAGGTTCAGCCGATGCGGCACGCTTGATTAATCGGGATTTATCTTGACGAAGCTCGATGCTATAGCTTGGGAGGGTAGGTCTGGAGACCTACCACTCTTCTCGGGTTGGGAGACGTGGACGTCTCCCCTCCTAACGGCGATTGTGGCGAG
>CAYNHP010000092.1:0-6306 GCA_964397235.1 uncultured Bacteroides sp.
CCATCCTCAAGTTCCTCGGCTTTGAGCAGACCTTCAAAAACGCCCTCACCACCCTTCCCATGGGCGGCGCCAAGGGTGGCTCCGACTTCTCCCCCCGTGGCAAGAGCGACCGTGAAATCATGCGCTTCTGCCAGGCCTTCATCCTGGGCTTGTGGAAGAATCTGGGTCCTGACCGCGACGTGCCCGCAGGCGACATCGGCGTAGGTGGCCGCGAAGTAGGCTACATGTACGGCATGTACAAGAAACTCGTGAACGAGCACAACGGCACCTTCACCGGCAAGGCCATGGAATTCGGCGGCAGCCGCATCCGTCCCGAAGCTACCGGTTTCGGCGCACTCTACTTCGTTCAGAACATGCTCAAGCAGAAGGACGATAAGATTGAAGGCAAGACCATCGCCATCTCCGGCTTCGGCAACGTAGCCTGGGGCGCAGCCCTCAAAGCCCTCGAACTCGGCGCTAAGGTTGTGACCATCTCCGGCCCCGACGGCTATGTTTACGACCCCGCCGGCCTGAACATGGAGAAGGTGCAGTATATGCTCGAACTCCGCGCTTCCGGCAACGACGTCGTTGCTCCCTACGCAGAGAAATTCCCCGAAGCTACATTCTTCCCCGGCCGCAAACCTTGGGAACAGAAGGTGAACATCGCCCTGCCCTGCGCCACCCAGAACGAGCTCAACGGCGACGACGCCAAGCAGCTCATCGCCAACGGCGTGGAAATGGTTGCCGAAGTATCCAACATGGGCTGCACCCCCGAAGCTATCGACGCATTCATCGCCAGCAAGACCACCTATGCTCCCGGCAAGGCAGTCAACGCCGGTGGTGTGGCAACTTCCGGCCTCGAAATGAGCCAGAACGCCATGCACCTGCAGTGGACCGAAGAGGAAGTAGACCAGAAGCTCCACACCATCATGACCGACATCCACAGCCAGTGCCTCCGCTACGGCGTGGAACCCGACGGCTATATCAACTACATGAAGGGCGCAAACATCGCCGGCTTCATGAAGGTGGCCAACGCCATGATGGGCCTCGGCGTCATCTAATCCCGACAGTTCTATTAAAAATGTTTATACCGAAGCTGCGGCGAAGTGATTCGCCGCAGTTTTATTTTATTCCAAATTATATGGGGTCAGCGTGAGATATGGTGGGCGGAGAGCTTGGCGAAATCTACGTCGCGGAGGCCGGCGGTGCGGAGGTCGACGGCTTCGTTGTAGTCGTTGAGATACATGCGCACAGGCTCGGTGTATGCCCCTTCGGTGAGGGCTGCTTCGGGGTCGTATGCGGGCATGTCCAGCCCGGCCAGCGATACCAGCGTGTGGAAGGTGCTGCGCGACGACGACACGTTCTTGCCGCTGTTGCTGTGCACAGCCTCGGCCTTATCGGGGTGCTCGGCCACATATGCGTCGGACATCCACACCAGCATCGGAACATGAATCTGATAGTAGGTCGGCGTGGGCGACGCGTGGAGGAAGCGGTGGCGGGCATCATCGAAAATGTCCTCCCCGTGGTCGCTCACATAAATCATGGCCGCAGGAGCATGGAGTTCGGCCAGAGTGCCGATGACGCTGTCCACAACTGCATCGGTGTAGCGGATTGTGTTGTCGTAGGCGTTGATGAGGCCCGGGCGGTTCTTAGCCTCGGCTTCCGTACTGATTTCCGGGCCGAAGTAGTTGAACGCTTCCGGATAACGTTCGTGGTAGTTGAAGTGCGACCCGTAGCTGTGGAGCACCACGAGCATCTTAGGCCCGTGCGGACCTTCGAGTTTACGTCGCAGGCCGGCAACGAGGTCGGCATCGGTGTGTGCGCCGGGTTCGTCGCAAAGAAATTCAACATCCTGTGCTTCGTCGCCGAAGAAGTCGATGAGCGAGTGGTTATGCTGCTGATTCGAAACCCAGGCGGTGGAATATCCGGCCTCGTTGAAGGCTTCGATTATGCCTTTGCTTCGGTAAATTGAATCGGCGAACTGGCTGCCGTCGAGGTGGCTCATGAGCATGGGCACGCTCTTGTGGGTTGTGTTGCTTTCCGAGAGGGTCTTTCCGAAGAAAGTCACCCCCTGACGCCGGCTCAGGCGCGGGTTGGTGTTGCGGTCGTAACCGGCGAGGCTCCAGTTGTCGGCACGTGAGGTTTCGCCGATGACCAGCACATAGACCTCGGTGCTGTCGGCCGGACGTGTACCGGTGGCGTGGAAAGTATAGTCGGCGGCATTTTTGGAGTATTCCGCCGTTTCGACGGTTCGCTCTGCCGCATGGCCGATGTTGGCAATTACGTTGGCGGGGAAAAGGCGTCGCGTGGGAGTATAATCCTGATCAAAGGCGATGCACCCCACGATTACCGACACAACGGCCAGCGCGCTGCCGGTCCACACGGCTACCCGCCGCGGAATCTCCGATGTGCGCGACTTCCGCACCAATGCCACTATACCTATAATAATAAGGGGCGCGTAGATTACAATGACCGTGAGCACCGCCGTGAGCAGGTTCGACAGCAACTCGGTAGCCTCGCCGGCGTTGGTTGTGGCTACGTTAAGAAACATGTCGATGGCGATGATGCTCTCCCCGTACAGGAACAGCAGCACAATCTGGAAGCAGCACAGCACCATGATGGGGATGAAAAAGAGCGTCGAACGGCCCGTGTTGCGGCTCCAGGCCATCAACAGCAGGTAAATCGCCGCCGGAATGGTGATGTTAAGGACTTTCTCCCAGGGGGTGTACAAGATTTCAGTGATGTCCAGCGCTATGTTGGGCACCAGCAGTAAAAGAGGTGTAAGCCAGAGTAATATGTTGGCAAGGAGGTCAGAACGCTTCATTGATAGAGAATATAAAGCCCGTCTGGTGGCGTCCGAAACCGAGGTCGAGGCGCACATTTACGCGTTCCTTGAATTCCCAGCGGTAACCGATACCGTAGTTGGGCAGGAGCTTGCGGGCTGTGAATTGTGAAAATTCGGGGAATATGGTCGCACCGCCCACCCACACCACGATGCCGTTGCGGCGCCACACGTGCTGGCGGAGTTCGACGCACACATCCATCTCGCACTTGTCGCGGTAGCGGCCGTCGTAGTAGCCGCGCATGATGTCGCTGCCGCCAAGGGTTGAGAGGAGGCCCCAGGGGGTGTTGCCGTAGGTGAAACGGGCGTGGAAGTTATAGGCCATCACACCGCCTTTCCACACCTTGTGGTAGGCGTTGAAGGTGAGCTCGGTGAGCGAAAAGGCGTATTTGTTGAATAAGAACCGGGGATTGAACCGCTGGTCCAGTCGTGCGTAGATGCCCTTGTGGGCGTTGGTGAGGAAGTCGCGGCTATCGTACTGCGCCGTGAACCCTACGCCGAGGTTGAAAGTTCGCGAGGCTTCGTTTTCCCAAAGCCACGGCTTCTCGAACTTGCGGCCGTTGATATAGTCGAACGACGCAAGCGGGCCGACGTAAAAGTTCGGTGCTACCCGCCACACGTAGCTGGCGCGGGCCTGCGAGTTGAGGTATTTATAGGAACTCTTGTTGTCATCGTTGACATTGCTGTCGTAGCCGATACCCCAGAAGTAGGTCTTGATGGACGAAAAATTCACATCGTACACCAGGCGCGAGCGGTCATGGCGCTGGATGTGGTTTCCGCTCACCCCGAGGGTGAACATCATACTCGTGGTTGCCTTTGCGTAGAGCGAAACGTCGCTCACGGGGGTGACGGTATCGGTTGTATCGGCACGGTAGAGGCCCGCGGCCACGATGCCGATGCCGAACTTGGTGTCGCTGGAATAGTACGGCCCTCCGATTACGCTGAAATCGAATTTTTTCGCCTTCTTGGGCTTATTGGTCTCGTCGAAGTAGCGGACCACCTTGCCGATGATTCCCTTGCGGTAGAAGGGTAGATTGGCCGGAACTGTGTCGCTCACAACATACGCAGCACTATCGGCAACCTCCTGACCCACAGCGGGAAAGGAGATTGCCAGCAGCAAAAAGAAGTATGAAAGTAAGCGTTGCATAAGAGATGAATTTCAATAATAACAAAAAAAGATGTAACTTTGTTAGACAATTACGAAAAAAACAATGGGAAAATACCTGAACTCCCCTCTGAGCCGGCTTGTGGCGGACCTGTTGTGGCAGTACGGAATCACCGACGTGGTAGTTTCGCCGGGCACGCGCAACTCGCCCCTGATAGTGGCTCTGAACCAAAGCGGGAAGTATAACCTCCACTCGGTGCTGGACGAGCGCACGGCCGCCTTCTGTGCCCTGGGCCTGGCCCTCGGCTCAGACAGGCGCGTGGCCATGGTTTGCACCTCGGGCTCGGCCGTGCTGAACTATATGCCGGCACTGGCCGAAGCGATGTACCGCGGCATCGGGCTGGTGGCCATCAGTGCCGACCGCCCCGCGCGAACCGTCGACACCTTCGCCGGCCAGACCATACGCCAGGCCGGTGCACTTGCTGCCGTCACGGCTTTCTGCGCCGACCTCTCCGTGGGCATGAATCTCCACCATGCCAACCGCCTTGTCAACGAGGCCCTGGCGCACACCAACGTTCCCGTACATATAAATGTGCAGCTGGACATGCCCCTGACGCCGATGGTCGACACTCCCCCGCTACCCTGCGGCATCAAAATCGACTACGCTGCGCAGGAACCCGACGGCAAGTTGGTGAACGAACTCCGCTCCATGGTCAAGGCCGGACGCCGCGTCATGGTCCTTGCGGGTCAGATGGCACCCACGCCGGCGCCTCATCTCAAGGCCGTCCGTCCGGCGCCAAATGTGGTCGTGGTGGCCGACGCTTTCGCCAACTATCCCTGGACGGAAGCGCTCCGCTCGGGTGCGGTGGACCAGGGGCTCAAGCATTATCGCGAAGCCATCGGCGCAGAGTTTAATCCCGAGGTCGTAATCACCCTCGGAGGCGAATACGTTTGCGCCCGGCTCAAGGCTTACCTGCGAAAAATCCATAACCTCGAACACTACGCTTTCCATATCACCGAGGCCGTGCCCGACTATCTCGACGCCTTGCGCGGAGCCATCCGCTTCCCCGACACAAGCTACATGCTCGCGGCGCTCCACCGAATCCTCGGGGCCGACTGCGCCGTAACCTCCGGGTTCGCCAACGCCTGGACAACACTGGCCGCTTACGGCTTGCACGAAATCCAGCAGATGACCGCCGACGGCAGCCACCCGGTAACCGTCGTCGAGCGCTTTGCCCGCAGCCAAGTGCGTGGTAACGTGATGATCAGCAACGGATCCGTGGCCCGCTATGCCCAGATGGTGAAGTGGAACCCCGGCGTGCGCATGTTCGCCAACCGAGGCGTGGCCGGCATCGAAGGATGCACATCCACAGCCATCGGCATCGCAAGTGCCGACCCCAGACCCGAGACGCTGCTCATCACTGGCGACGTCAGCGCCGCCTACGACATCCAGGCCCTCGGTTTGCGAGTGCCGGAAACGTTCACCATGGTCGTGCTCGACAACAACGGCGGCGATATTTTCCGACACATCGTCACTACGCGCGAGCTCGACGAGCTCGAAACTTACCTCACCACCCCGCCGCCCTACGACTTCGACCGCATGGAAATCAACGACGGCCAAATTTTCAATATACCTATTGACTATCAACAATATACCGACATATTTTAACATGGACGCAAATACCAGCCCCCGCAAGTGGAAAACCATAAAGGAATACTCCGACATCCTCTTCGAATTCTTCGAAGGCATCGCCAAAATCACCATCAACCGCCCGGAAGTCTACAACGCTTTCCGTCCCGTCACCAACGCCCAGATTCTTGAGGCCCTCAACTACTGTCGCGACCACGCCGAAGTGCGCGTAGTGGTGCTTACCGGCGCCGGCGACAAGGCGTTCTGCTCCGGCGGCGACCAGAACTACAAGACCCACGGAGGCTACCGCGACTCCGACGGTACCCCCCGCCTCAACGTGCTTGAAATTCACAAAACCATCCGCTCAATGGTCAAACCGGTAATAGCCATGGTCAACGGCTATGCCATCGGCGGCGGCAACGTGCTCCAGGTTGTATGCGACCTTTCCATTGCCTCCGAAAACGCCCGCTTCGGCCAGACCGGCCCCAAGGTGGGCAGCTTCGACGCCGGTTTCGGCTCCAGCTATCTGGCACGCTGCGTAGGCCAGAAAAAAGCTCGCGAAATATGGTTCCTCTGCCGGCAGTACACCGCCGAAGAGGCCCTCGAGATGGGTATGATAAATAAGGTCGTGCCTTTCGAACGCCTTGAGGATGAGGTGGTTGACTGGTGCAAGACCATCATGAAGCGCAGCCCCTTCGCCATCCGCATGATCAAGCGCGCCCTCAATGCCGAACTCGACGGCCAGCACGG
>CAYNHP010000093.1:0-5974 GCA_964397235.1 uncultured Bacteroides sp.
ACGGGCTTTACGGGGATAAGTTCGGGAGTAGTCCAGTCTTCGACTGCTTCCATAACGGGAGCGGGAGCGGTAGTCCCTGCCGTTATATCGATATTTTTAAAATCGGGTTTCATGTTGGGGACTTTCCTTTATTTGTTGAGAAGACGGTTGTTGAAGTCGCGCAGGGTGTCGAGCACGTTGCAGCGAACGTGAACGAAGTCCTTGATACCTTCGGCCTTGAGCTCGTCCATGCAGGCGGGTGCGCCGGCAACCACGAATTCAGCGCGGCCGTCGAGGTATTTGTAAGCCTTGGGGGCCAGTTCGGCGTATTCGTCGTCGGAGGAGCAGAGAACTACAACATCGGCGCCCTTTTCCATGGCGGCATCGATGCCCTGCTCTACGGTGTCGAAGCCCAGGTTGTCGATGATTTCATAGCCGGCGCATCCGAAGAAGTTGGTGCTGAACTGAGCGCGGGCAAGACGCATGGCCAGGTTGCCGATGGTGAGCATGAACACCTTCGGACGCTTGGCGGCAGCCTCTGTGGCAAGGCGCAGGGCCTCGAAGTCGGTGGCGGCGCGCTTCATCATCAGCGCGTTCGGGCCCTTCTCGCAGCCGCAGCCGCAGCAGGCGCCCTTCTCAATCTTGTCGGCGGCCTTCTCGTTGATGTTCGGGTACTGGTTGGTGCCCAGCAGGATTTCCTTGCGGCGGGCAACGTCGGTGTGGCGCTTCTCGCAGGAGGCGTTCACGGCCTTCTGAACCTCACCCTTGCCCACAGCTTCGAAGAAACCTTCCTTCTCGTCGGTTACGGCCAGGAAGAGCTTCCATGCCTCGGCGGCGATGGAGGCCGTGAGGGTCTCTACGTAGTACGAACCGCCCGCGGGGTCTACCACCTTGTCCATGTGGGCCTCTTCCTTGAGCAGGAACTGCTGGTTGCGCGCGATGCGTTCGCTGAATGCGTCCGGCGTGCGGTAAGCGGCGTCGAATGGTGTGCTCACAATCGAGTCAACTCCGGCAACACATGCCGAGAAAGCCTCGGTCTGGCTGCGCAGCAGGTTCACGTGCGCGTCGTAGATGGTCTGGTTGAACTTCGAAGTGGTGGCGTTCACAACCATCTTGCAGGCATTTTCGTCGGCAGGCTTGTAGCTCTTCACTATCTCGGCCCAAAGCATGCGGGCGGCGCGGAACTTGGCGATTTCCATGAAGAAGTTCGAGCTGATGCCCATGTCGAACTTAATGCGGTCCGCAACCTCGTCGGCGCTGCGGCCGGCGTCGGTCAGGGCTGTCATCCAGGCGGCACCCCAGGCCAGGGCATAGCCCAGTTCCTGATAAATGAATGCGCCGCCGTTGGAAAGCATATCGCTCTCTACAACCAGACAGCGCAGACCCTTCACGGGAGCCACGATGTCAAGCATCTTAAGCGCTCCGTCGGTAACGGCGGCAACGTCGATGCCCTCCACACCCTTCTTGAGCTGCTTGCGCAGGGGGTCGTAAACCACCGACCCGCGGAAAGTCTTCTCCGCTCCGGCTGCCTTGATGCAGTCAACCAGCGCCTGAGCCACTTCCATCACCTTGCTCTGGCAGCAGTTGATGTTGATTTCTACTTTGTTCAGGTCAATGTCCTTCAGAACCACGGCCACCTCGGCAGCGTCGGCCACCGTGAAGCCCAGCGATGTCACGCCCTTGGTGAGAACGTCGACAGCCGTGCGGTTAGCCTCCTCGGCGCTTTCGGCCACAATGTTCTGGCGGGTAAGCCAATCGTTGTTGGTGCGGCTACCGCGTACATACGGGTACTGACCGGGCAGCGATTCAGTTGTTTTCAGATCCTTGATGTCTTCGGCGCGGTAAACAGGCTGCACATCGAAGCCCTCGTTCGTACGCCAAACCAGTTTCTTGTTGAAGTCAGCCCCCTTGAGGTCTGCCTCCACCTTGGCGCGCCACTCTTCGTAGCTCGTCTCGGGGAACTGGTCAAACAGTTTCTCTTTTTTGTTTGCCATAATATAATAATGTGTATTCTTTCTAATTTAAGGTTAACACGCACCCTGGCGTAGGTACGCAATTCCGAGGCAAAAGTACTAAAAATTCCCAAACCCACAAAGTTTTTTCCCATAAAATCAACCCACTGAAAATCCGCCCGTCCCCAACTCCCGCGCCCACCCTTCGCAGGCGGTTTGTCAAAGTGCTCGGGCTTCAGCCCCCATCATCGCCGCAGGCGCTTTGCTCTGCAAAGAATTATGAATTATGAATTATGCATTATGTCATCGCCTTTAGGCGCTTGCGTAGCAAGAATTATGAATTATGTCATCGCCTTTAGGCGCTTGCGTAGCAAGAATTATGCATTACGAATTCTCTCGGCGTCTGCCCGGTCTGCTTCTTGATGAACCGGATGAAATGCTGGGGGTACTGGAACCCCAGCAGCTCAGCCACCTGCTTGGTCGAGGCATCCGGACTCAGAAGCGCGCTCTTGGCAACTGTCGTCATCTTCAGCTGTATGAATTCCTGCGCAGTCTTACCCGTTTCCGACTTCACCAAATCGCCGAAATAATTCGGCGACAGGCAAATCTTGTCCGCGAAATATTTCACCGTCGGAATCCCATCCGTCAGCCCCCTGCCCGACCCGAGATACTCGTCCACAAGCGCCTCAAAACGCGTCAGTACATCGCTGTTGAGCTCCTCGCGCGTCACAAACTGCCGCTCGTAGAAGCGCATGCAGTAGTTGAGCATAACCTCTATGTTCGACACTATCAGCGACTTGGTGAAGCGGTCGATCGGATGCTGCAACTCACGTTGAATCTTATCCATATAGTCCTGAATGATAACCCGTTCCTCTGCCGAGAGGTGCAGCGCCTCATTCGAAGCATATGAGAAAAAAGAATACTGACCCATTTTCTGCGCCAGGGGCGTGCGGTTCAGAAAATCCGGGTGGAACAGCAGCCCGATGGCCTCCGGTGCCGGCCCGTCCTCCAGCCGGTGAATCCCCACCGTCTGCCCCGGCGCGAAACTCACCACGGTCTCATCGTCAAAATCATAGTTCGTCTTCCCGTAGTTGATTTTGCAACCCGTGGTCTTCTTCAGGAACAAGGCGTAGAACCCGAAGTGCATGCAGTGGGTCGGCTGATGCACCGACTCGTCAAAATGAACGATTCCCACCAGCGGATGACGAGTCTCGAACCCGAAATAACGGTTATATTTCTCTATACTGTCGGCCTGATAAATTTCCATACTGTCCTTTCATTTACGCCACAAATTTAGACAATAACTTCCAATAATCCAAAGCAATAACCCACATTCCGTAATCTTGGTTCTTATATCCGTAACATAGGTATGTTTGCCGAAAACTTAATGCCGTAATTTTGCAACATCAAAATCACGCAGAGTATGACCGACAAAGAATTTCTTGAATATGCAGCCTCCGGCAATCCAATCGTCGCCGGAAGCGAGATTCACCGGATGATGCACTCTTTGAGTCAGAGAGCACTGCGCCTGACTGCGCAGATAAACAGCTCCTACCACACCCCGGAGGAGCTTCGCGCTTTGATGTCCGAGCTCATTTCCAAACCCCTTGACGAAGCCTTCGGCCTCTTCCCTCCGTTTTATACCGACTGCGGCCTCAATATCACCATCGGCCACCACACCTTCATTAATATGGGCTGTTCCTTTCAGGACTGGGGCAGCATAACAATCGGCGACGGCTGCCTCATCGGGCACAACTGCACCATCTGCACCGTCAACCATGCCAAAGACCCGGCCCGACGCGGCGACATGACATGCCTCCCTGTAAAGATTGGCAACAAAGTGTGGATAGGCGCCAACGTAACCATCCTGCCGGGAGTAACTGTTGGCGACGGTGCAATCATCGCCGCAGGTGCCGTCGTAACCAAGGATGTCCGGCCCGATACCATCGTGGCAGGTGTGCCTGCAAAAACAATTAAAAATATCTGACCCATGAAAAAGATAATTATCGCTGCCGCACTGGCGGCTGCACTTCCATTAAACGCACAGAACCAAAACGCCGACAACATGATGCAACCCGAAAGCCTCACCCTCGTTCAGGAATGGGACAAAACCTTCCCTAAAAGCGAAAAAGTCGACCACTCGAAGGTCACTTTCGTCAACCGCTACGGCATCACCCTCGCCGCCGACCTCTACAAACCCGCGAATGCCACCGGCAAGCTGCCGGCCATCGCCGTCAGCGGACCCTTCGGGGCCGTTAAGGAACAATCCTCAGGCCTTTACGCCCAGGAACTGGCCGAACTCGGTTTTCTCACCATCGCTTTCGACCCCTCCTACACCGGCGAGAGCGGCGGACAGCCTCGCTTCGTCGCATCACCGGACATAAACACTGAGGACTTCAGCGCCGCCATGGATTATCTCCTTACCCGCGACGACGTCGAGCCCGGCCAAGTGGGCATCCTGGGCATCTGCGGCTGGGGCGGAATCGCCATCCAGGCCGCAATCAACGACCCCCGCATCAAAGCCACCGTCGCCTCCACCATGTACGACATGACCCGCGTCAACGCCAACGGCTACTTCGACAGCGAGAACACCCCAGCCCAACGCAATGCCAAACGCGCCGCAATGGCAGCCCAACGCACCGAGGACTACCGCACCGGCTCCTACGCCCTCGGCGGTGGTGTGGTCGACCCCCTCCCCGACGACGCCCCGCAGTTCGTCAAGGACTATCACGCATACTATAAAACCCCGCGCGGATATCACAGACGCTCGCTCAACTCCAACGGCGGATGGAATGTAACCTCCAACCTTCCGTTCCTCAACTTCAAATTCTTCGAGTACGCCGACGAGCTCGAAAGCCCCGTAATGATTGTCCACGGCGACAAAGCCCACTCTTTCTATTTCGGCAAGGACACCTTCGCCAAACTCCGTGGCGACAACAAGGAATTAGTCGTAATTCCCGGCGCAAACCACACCGACCTTTACGATCAAAAGGACATCATCCCCTTCGGACGCATCGCCGAATTCTTCCGCAAAAACCTCCGCCAATGAAACAGGCCCTGCTATCAGTCTCCCTGCTCCTGACTCTTTCCACAACCCTTTGCGCATGCTCCCATGTCGGCGAAGAACCCATAATCACGGAAGAAGCAACTCAGGACACAAGCAATGACGAAAATTCTGATTCCCAAGGCGTTATGACAGCTGATTACACCACTTTCCCCCTCGCCGGGGGCCGCAACGGCTCAGCACCGACCATCCGCCTCAGCAGCGGCTACGACATGCCCGTACTCGGCCTCGGCACCTATAGCCTCACCGGCGACGTGTGCGTAAACTCCGTCAAAGCCGCCATCGCCGCCGGTTTCCGCAAAATCGACACCGCACACATGTACGGCAACGAAACCGAAGTGGGCCGCGGCGTCCGGGAATCCGGAGTGCCCCGCGAGGAAATTTTCGTCGCCACAAAAATCTATCCCAACCAATACGCCGACCCCGACAAAGCCATAGAGGAATGCATCAGCAAGCTCAACATCGGATATGTCGACCTCATGCTCCTTCACCATCCCGGAACAAACGATGTGAACGCATACCGGGCAATGGAAAAATTTGTCAGGGAAGGCAAAATCCGCTCCCTCGGAGTCTCCTGCTATTACATCAACGAAATTGACCGGTTCATAAAACAGGTCGACATCAAGCCCGTACTGGTGCAGAACGAAGTCCATCCCTATTACCAGGACTCCGATGTGGTGCCGCATATCCAGTCGCTCGGCATCGCCGTCGAGGCATGGTACCCCCTCGGAGGCCGGGGCCACCAGAAGGAACTCCTCGCTGACCCCGTACTGGCCGACATCGCCCTTAAACACGGAAAATCCATCGCCCAGCTCATCCTGCGGTGGAACCTCCAGCGCGGCGTCGCCGTAATCCCCGGCTCAAGCAATCCGGCCCACATGAAGGAGAACATCTCCATCTTCGACTTCACCCTCTCCGACGCCGAGATGGCCCGCATCGAAGCCCTCAACCGCAACGAAAAGCACGACTGGTACTAACC
>CAYNHP010000094.1:0-5870 GCA_964397235.1 uncultured Bacteroides sp.
CTCGAATCGCTGGTGCAGAACTTCCCCTCCATCAAGCGCGCACGCTTCTGGATGACCTTCGGGCAGGAGTACCTCACGCACCTGCGTGTGATTCAGAACATCGGCATGGCGCGCATCGACGAGGTTGAGTACAACGGCGTCAAAATCGTGCCCCTGCAGTTCCTCAAGGCCGTGCTGCCCAACCCGCAGGACCTTGGCGAAAACTACCACGGCGAAACATCCATCGGCTGCCGCATCCAGGGCAAGGACAAGGAGGGTAAGCCCCTGACCTACTACATCTACAACAACTGCTCCCACGAGGAGGCCTACAAAGAGACCGGCATGCAGGCCGTGAGCTACACCACCGGCGTGCCCGCCATGGTCGGAGCCATGATGTTCCTCACGGGCAAGTGGGTGAAACCCGGCGTGCACAACGTCGAGGAATTCGACCCGGACCCCTTCCTGGCGCAGCTCGCCGTCAATGGCCTCCCCTGGCACGAAATCTTCAACGGCGACCTCGAATTCACCGTCGAATAAGCAGGTAATGTAGTAGGGACGCCCGTTCGGAGCGTCCTAAGGGCCGAATCGCCCTAACCATTAACCCTTAACCCTTTAACCCTGTAACCTTGTAACCCTTTAACCTCAACTTCCGCTCGCGGAAGTTGACTTAAGCAATGAACATCATCCACATAGTCTCCAACAAAGTTTGGGGCGGCGGCGAGCGCTACGCCCTCGACCTCTGCCGCGCGCAGGAGTCCGACGGCCACAGCGTAGCAGTGATAACCCGCGGCTATGAGGAAGTTGACGCTCCCTTCCGCGCCGCGGGATTTACCCCGGGCCACCTGGTGCTGGGGGGTGCGTGGGATTTCATTACGCCCATCCGCCTGGCGGGGGTGCTCAATCGCCTCGAAGCCCCGGTGGTCCTCCATGTGCATAATTTCAAGGACGCGCGCATGGCTGTCCACGCCCGCCGGCTCATGGGCGACCCGGGCAAGGTGCGCGTAGTCGTCACCCGCCATCTGGTCCGTCCCGCCAAGACCGGGCGTGCCGATAAGGCCCTCTATGACGCTTTGGATGCCATCGTTTTTGTTTCCAACACGGCTCTGGAGGGTTTCCTTGAAAGCAAGCCTGAGGTCGATGCGGGCAAGCTCCACGTGGTGCCCAACGCCGTGGTGGCTCCTTCGCTGCAACGCGAAGAGCCCGAGCATCCCACCATCCTTTTCTGCGGGCGGATTGCCCCGGAAAAGGGTCTGAGCACACTCATCGATGCTTTCGCCAGGCTCCCTTTGGAGCTGGATGCCCGTCTGGTGGTGGCCGGTTCCGGGAAGGGGCCCGATGTGATGCCGCTGGTCAAGCGTGCCCGTGCTGAAGGTCTCGCCCACCGCATCGAGTGGCTGGGGCATGTGCAGAACGTGTGGCCTCACATTGCTTCGGCGACCATCGGCGTGGTGCCTACCATTGCCACGGAGGCCTGCGGGCTTTCGGCGCTCGAGATGATGAGCGTGGGGGTGCCGGTGGTGGCCTCGCGCAAGGGTGGCCTGGCGGAAATTATTGAGGACGGCGTCGACGGGCACCTCTTTGAAGCCGGCAATTCCGGCGAACTGGCCCGAATCCTCGAAGACCTCCTCACACACCCCGCCGAACTCAAACGCCTCGGCGAGGCCGGGGCGGGAAAAGTGGCCAAAACATACGCCTATCCCTCTTTCTATCACCGGATTATGGATATTTACCGCTCATGAATACCCGAGTACTCATTGCCGACAACCAGAACGAAACCATCCGCCGCCTGGCTCGCCGTCTGCTCAAGAAGGGCATGCCGGAGGAGGCAGAAATCATATATAACGGCCGCAACGAGATAGGCGTGGTCAACGGGCTGTGTATCAAGAGTTTCAAGCAACCAGGACGCGTCAAAGCTCTCATCTACGGCACCGTTCGGCATCCCAAGGCCGAGCGCGCATTCTTTGCCGCCGGACGCCTGCGTGAGCTCGGCATCGACACGCCTGCGCCCCGCGCGCTGGTCATCTGCTCGAAGGGGCTGTCCATCAGCCGGACTTACTATGTGTGCGATTACTACACTGACTATCAGACTCTTCGCGGGGTCGAATCGCGCGCCGATTTCAGCGAGCTGGCGCATGCGTTGGCGGCGTTCATGAAGAAAATCCACGCCGCGGGCGTGCTTCTGAAGGATTTTTCCATCGGCAACGTCCTCTTCCGCCGCAACGAGGCCGGCGAATTCGAGTTCGCTGTGGTCGACATCAACCGCATCCGCTTCGGCGTCAACGACCGTCGCAAGCTCCTTTCAGCCTTCGGCAAAATCCTCGAGACGCGCGAAGGTGTGCAGCGGCTGGCCGAGGAATATGCCGCCGGCACGCCGTTCGCAGCCGAGGACCTCGTTGAAATTTACGACCGCACGCAAAAATCGCTCCTGCGGGCGCGCCGGTTCAAGAACTTTTTCCGCAAAAACAAGCGATAAACCGCGATAACATGCGTCCCAAAATCTCCGCCATCGTCCAGACTTACAACGCCGAGCGTCATCTCGACGCCGTCCTTGCGGCCCTCGAGGGCTTCGACGAAATCCTGGTGGTGGACATGGAGAGCACCGACCGTACGGCGGAAATCGCCGCGGCCCACGGCGCCCGCTTCGTGGTGAAGGAACGCGGAGAGCACCGAATTGTCGAAGCCTACCGCGACTTCGCCATCCACGAGGCACGTTACGACTGGGTCATCGTGGTCGACGCCGACGAAATCGTGCCCGCGGCCCTGCGCGAGTTCATCTACCGCCGCATCGAGGAGGACCCGACTCCACGCGGGTTCCTGATTCCCATCAAGAACTACTTCATGGGGCGGTGGATGCGCTGCTACTACCCCGACTACATCCTGCGCGTGTTCAACCGCGTGGGGGCGAAATGGCCCTATCGGATTCACTCGCGCCCTACATTCCAAGGGCCAACCGAGGTCATACCCGCCTCTCGCACCGACCTGGCCTTCATCCACCTGGCCAATGAAAGCGTAAGCGCTACCTTCACCAAAATGAACGCCTACACCGACCGCGAGATGGACCGCCGCCGGCCCCGGTTCAAGTCCTGGAAAATACTCACCGACCCTCCCTTCCGTTTCTTCAAAACCTACGTCCTCAAGGGCGGATTCCGCGAGGGGTGGCCGGGATTTATCCACGCTGTCCACGACGCCATCTACCGCTTCGCCGTCATGGCCAAACTCGAGGAGGAGCGTCAGAATCAACGTCCGCAAAAGGACATCGACCGCGACAGCCAAAACGCCAAATGACCATGAAAATTACTCTCCACTGCCTCAACACCGGCACCGACATCGTTGTCCCCGGCGGCACGACACTGGCCGAAGTGGCCGCATCCCTGGCCCTCCCTTTCAGCCCTATATGCTGCCGCGTGAATAATAAAACCGAGCCGCTTTCCTTCGCACTCTACCATCCCAAGACCATCGAGTTTCAGGGTCGCACCGTCGGCTCGGGTCCGCGGGTGTACACCCGTTCGCTGTGCATGATGCTGGCCCGATGCGTGGCCGAACTCTGCCCAGGCTGCCGCCTGCGCATCGAACATTCCATTGCCCACGGCCTCTACTGCCTCATCCCGGGCATGGACGACGTGCCCCGGGAGCTCCTCGACCGCCTCGACGCTGCCATCCGCGAGCTCGTCCGCCAAGATGTGCCCTTCCTGCGTCACGAGGGCCTGTCGGAAGATGTGCTCAAGATTTTCCGCGCCCAGGGCATGGACGAGAAGGTGCTCCTGCTCGAATCGATGCCGGAGCTTTACACCACCTACTACACCCTCGGCGACTATGCCGACAGCTATTACGGCGCCCTGGCGCCGTCGACGGCAAGCATCGATGTGTTCGCCCTCCACAAGTACCACCAGGGCTTCCTGCTGATGCCTTTCAGCGCCGAGGACCCCGCGGTGCCCGCAAAACCGATTGAGCAGGAGAAGATGTACCGAGCCTTCACCGACAACCTGCGCTTCGACCGCATCGTCGGCGTAAGCGACGTGGGGCAGCTCAACGAGTATGTGGAACATCGCCGTGTGGCTGACCTCATAAATGTGGCCGAGGCGCTCCACGAAAAGACCCTCGCCCACATCAGCGACCTCATCACCGAACGCTACCACAACGGCGGCGCGCGCATAGTCCTTATCTCGGGCCCGTCGTCGTCGGGCAAAACCACCACCACCAAGCGCCTGGCCATCCAGCTGATGACCAACCTGCTGCGCCCACAGATGATTTCGCTCGACGATTATTTTGTCGACCGCAAGCATACTCCCCGCGACGAGGACGGCGACTACGACTACGAGAGCCTCTATGCGCTGGACATCGAGCAATTCAACCGCGACCTCAACGCAGTTCTGGCCGGGGAAGAGGTGCCGCTGCCGACCTATAATTTCGAAACCGGCGAACGCGACTACCGCGGCAACACCATCCGCCTCGAGGAGGGTGGAATCCTGCTCATCGAAGGCATACACGGACTTAACCCGGAGCTCACCGCTGCCATTCCCGAGCAGATGAAATTCCGCGTGTATGTCTCAGCCCTGACCACCCTCTCGCTGGACGACCACAACTGGGTGCCCACCACCGACAACCGCCTGCTGCGCCGAATCGTACGCGACTACAAGTACCGCGGCACGTCAGCCGTCGACACCATCCGCCGCTGGCCCAGCGTGCGCCGGGGCGAGGAGAAGTGGATATTTCCCTATCAGGAGAATGCCGATGCAATGTTCAACTCGTCGCTCATCTTCGAGCTTGGGGTCATCAAGGAGCGCGCGGAGGCCATTCTGGCTAACGTCCACACCAACGTGCCCGAGTATGCCGAGGCATACCGCCTGCGCAAATTCCTCTCCTACTTCCGCCCCATCCCCACCGAACTAATCCCCTCCACGAGCCTCCTGCGCGAATTCCTCGGCGGCAGCTCCTTCAAATATTGACCCATGCACACATCTCTCGGACGCCTTGGCGCCATCGCCCTCTTGGCTGCCTCTCTCTCGCTCGGATGCTCGCGTTCCTTGCCTGAAACTGACCCCGACGCGCCCCTGCGCACGCTCACGGGCGACACGCTCCACAGCCGGCTTGACGCGCACGATGTGTTTGTGCGGCTCGATACGCTCTCGCCGAAAGTATATTTCATTTTCTCGGCTGACTCGATGTTCGAGGGCGCCCCGGTGGCCCTTGAAGCGATGGCTGAACGCGGAATAAAAGCGTCGTTTTTCTTCACAGGCAACTATTTGCGCGACAGTGCACACGTGCCCGTTATTAACCGTATAATAAAAGAGGGTCATTATGTCGGTCCGCACTCCGACGGCCACATCCTCCTGGCCGACTGGGACCGCGGGCGCACACCGCTCGTTACCCCCGACAGCCTCATTGCTGACCTAAAGGCAAACCTGCGCGAGCTGGCTCGTTTCGGTGTAACTGTCGACTCCATACCCTTCGCCCTGCCACCTTTCGAGTGGTGCAACCGCAGCCAGGCGCACGTCTACCGCAGCGTCGGCATCGCCCCGATCAATCCTTCGCCCGAAATCGAAACTTACCGCGACTATACTACGCCCGACATGCCCTACTACTGGACTGCCGAACGGATGCTCACCCAACTCTTCGACTGCGAGCGCGAGCACGGCCTCCGCGGAGCCATAATCATCATCCACCTGGGCACACAGGATGCGCGACCCGACAAGCTCTACAACCACCTCCCCGCCATCTTCGACACCCTTACGGCCCGCGGCTACACCCCCGTTCCGCTGCCGCGGAAATAAGCTCCATCTTTGATTTATCGGGATGCTCTCCATTTATCGAGATGCATCTCGATTTATCTCGATTAATCTCGATAAATCAAGGATTCAGGCGGGGTCTTGCATTTCACCGGTCCGGACGAC
>CAYNHP010000095.1:0-5699 GCA_964397235.1 uncultured Bacteroides sp.
CCCGGCGATGGGAGTTTTCGCCGGGGGCTGCGTCTTAGGGTAAGGTGCCGGACGTTCCGAAAGTAGCAAAACGGCAAAATAGTTGGCTACATGGGAAAAAAGTCGTATTTTTGCACCCGATAAACTGATCATAAAACCAATGGCCGAAATCAAGATTGCCGGCGTCATGAGGGCCGTAGCCTACTCACCCAACCACATCGGAAACGACGCCGCCATATTCAATGCCGTCATGGAGCAGTTGCGCAAGCGCGGCTGCGAAGTGAACATATACTCCGAGGAGCAGCTATGCGCCGGAGAGGTAACGGAAAATATTATCCTGAACATGTGCCGCGACCCGCGCTCCATCGCCGTGCTGCGCCAAAAGGAGGACGCCGGTGCCCTTGTGATCAACTCCGGCTACGGCCTTGAGAACTGCCTGCGTGAGCGCTCGGCCCGCATCCTGCCCGGCAACGACATTCCCTACCCCACCAGCATGATTGTCAACACCGACGAGGGCGTGCGCGACGCACTCCGCCGCGCCGGAATCGACCGCTGCTGGATCAAGCGGGGCGACTCCCACTCCCAGCATAAGGAGGACGTGACCTATGTGCGCCACCCCGAGGAAGCCCAGGAAATCCTGCAGGAGTACTTCCTTCGCGGCATCAAACGCGCCGTCATCAACCGCCACATCGAAGGGGAGCTCATCAAGTTCTACGGCATCGCCGGCGGGAGTTTCTTCTTCTGGTTCTTCCACTTCGGCAAGAACCCCTCGGCGGCCCAGATAGCCTCCATCGAAGCACTTGAGGCCGACGACACCCCAATCCGCGACCTCTGCAACCGTGCCGCCACAGCTGCCGGCATCGACATCTACGGCGGCGACATAATCCTGGACAAGGAAGGCAAGATGTGGCTCATCGACCTGAGCGACTGGCCTACCTTCGCACCCTGCCGCGACCGTGGAGCCCTCGAAATTGCCCGCTATGTGCTGGGGCGCATCAAAAACCACAATCCCCGCTGAGCCATGGCACGCAAACATACCGACCTTTCGCGAACATCCGAATTCCCCATAATCCCGCGCCTGATTGCCACCAGCTTCGGCGCCGGTTTCCTGCCCGTGGCTCCCGGAACATGGGGCGCCATCGTGGCCATTATCCTCTGGCTCCCCCTGTGGCTCTTATGCCACAACCCGATGACTGTCTTTTGGGTTACGCTCGCCGCAACGGTGGTCTACACCATTGCCGGCACATGGGCCAGCACCATGAGCGAGAAGTACTGGGGCAAGGACCCCGTGGTGGCCTGTGCCGACGAAACCGTGGGCCAATGGCTCACCATGCTACCCCTGAGCGCACTGCCGCAGTCGCACTGGTGGGAAATCCTCCTCGCCCTGGCTCTATTCCGCTTCTTCGACATCTTCAAGCCCCTGGGCATCCGCTCGATGGAGCGTTTCCCGGGCGGTTGGGGCATGATGGCCGACGACCTCCTGGCCGGGCTCTACTCAGCCGTTATCCTACTGGCCCTTAACCTGATAATCCTCTGACCTATGGCAAAAGAGAAGCTCAAAGAGGTAGGTAAAAAACTGCTGAACAACGACTCGCTGGTGTTCACCTTCCTGCGCTCGGCGGTGTCGTCGCAGGCAGCGTCGTGGACCGACATGATTGTGCGCGTAACCCTCTTCTCCCTGGTGTTCGTAGGGCTCGACCCCTTCTACCGCTCGAATCTTTCGGTGGCATGCGGAGCGGTGGTTGGCGGAGTGGTGAACTGCGCCATAAACTATCACTTCACCTTCCATGCCACAGGCCAGAGCGTCAAGGCCGTGATTGTGAAATACATCCTGGTATGGACCGGTTCGCTGCTGCTCAACATGTACGGCACCACTTTTGCCGCCATGGGCCTGAGCCGGTGGAAGTTCCTCCACAGCCTCGGATTCACGGCCGACGCTATCTTTGCCGTATCCACACTCCTGGTGTCGCTGCTCGTGTCCTGGTTCTGGAACTTCGCCCTCCAGAGATACTTCGTCTACCGCCCGACGCGCTTCGACTCGAAGGCAATCGCTTTCGTGAACCTGTTTATTCCTCCAAAGAACAAATCGGAACAAAACTGATAAAATGAGTATAAAGAAACAAGCTAAAGAGCAGCGCGACAATCTTCAGCAAGGAATATATGTCGTGATCAATCCGTTTGTGCGTCTGCTCATCAAAATGCACATCACGCCTAACGTCGTCACAACCATAGGCTTTTTGGGTAACGTTGCCGCAGCCGTGGTGCTGGTTCTGGCGGCAATCGGCGCCACCGTCGTTCCCGACTACGCCCTGGTGACGCTCGCCGGTGCACTCATCATCGGCTTCTCGCTCTTCGACATGCTCGACGGGCAGGTGGCACGTCTGGGCAACATGGTTTCAACCTTCGGCGCTATGTACGACTCTGTGCTGGACCGCTACTGCGAGCTCCTCACCGTCGGCGCCATCACCTTCTACCTCCTGAGCCTGGGCATGGTCTGGGGTGCCGTAATTGCTTTCCTCGCCCTAATCGGCAGTATTATGGTGAGCTATGTGCGTGCCCGTGCCGAAGGCCTGGGCATCGAGTGCAAAATCGGCTTCATGCAACGCCCTGAGCGCGTGGTAGTTACAGCAGCCGTAACACTCGCCACAGGTATCTGCGGCCAGTGTGGCGTAGACTTCGACCCCAACATCATCCTCATCGTCGGCATGGCCATCATCGCCGTGTTCGCCAACCTCACGGCCTTTGCGCGTATAGCCCACTGCCGCCGCGAACTCCAAAAAGCCGGACGATGAAGCGCGGCTTCCCAACACTCCGCGAAGGGCTCCTGTGCGTGGTCGTGATGGCCTTGTGGGCTATTGTAACAGCCCTGTTCATAGGTTTCCGTCCCGAACACGTACTGCTGGCCATCCTCATAATCGGTCTATTTTTCGCCTCAGTGCCTACACGCAAGCTGCTGGTGGCTCTGATTCCCTTCGCACTCTTCGGAATTTCCTACGACTGGATGAACCTCCTGCCCAACTACGAGGTCAATCCAATCGACACCCTCGGGCTTTACAGCACCGAGAAAGCCCTTTTCGGTATCACCACAGCCGGCGGTGTCCTCACCCCCAACGAATGGTTCGCCGCACACACATGCAAAGCCATGGATTTCATGGCCGGTGTGTTCTACCTCTGCTGGGTACCGCTTCCCATTTTCTACGGTCTGTGGCTGTACTTCACCGGCAAGACGCGCCCCTACGCACACTTCGCGTGGGTATTCCTGCTGGTAAATCTGCTCGGATTCACCTTCTATTACATCCATCCCGCCGCTCCGCCCTGGTATGTGGCCCGCTACGGCTTCGAACCCATCCTCAACACGCCCGGGTCCGTGGCCGGCCTCGGCGCATTCGACGCTATGACCGGCACGAGCATCTTCCACAGCATCTACGAGCGCAACGCAAACGTGTTCGCCGCCCTGCCCTCGCTCCACTCTGCCTACACCCTCGTGGCGTTTATCTACGCATTCCGCGCCCGCAGCTCGGCGGCGTGGAAAATTATCCTCGGGGTAGTGACGGTCGGCATATGGTTCACCGCTGTCTATACTTCTCACCATTATATAATAGATGTGTTGGCCGGCATCACCTGCGCGCTGGCCGGATTCATCCTGTTCGAGTTCGTGCTCATGCGCATTCCTGCCGTAGAACGCTTCATGCAGGCCTACGCACGCTATATCTCCCGTAAAACCCAAGACTCATGACTCAAGACTCCAAAAAGATAGATATCACACCCGAAGGCGGCATACCCGAGGGCGAAGTGCGCCCCGAAGTACTCAACTACGACGACATTGCCCGAATGGTGCCCAAACTGGCCGGCCATCCCAAGCTGGTCAACAAGCTTCTCCACTGGCTCGAAGTGGACAAGGTTAATAATGTGCACGCCAAATGCTGCGACACCCCCGGGCCGGAGTTCGTCAAGCGTCTGCTCATTGATGAGTTCAAAATCAAGCTGCGCATCGACAACGAGCAGGTACTTGAACACCTCCCCGAAGGAGCCTTCATCACCGTGTCCAACCACCCCTTCGGCGCCCTGGACGGCATCGCGCTGATTTACCTCATCACCCGCTACCGACCCGAGTACAAGGTGATGGTGAACATGATTCTGAACCAGATTTCGGCCATGCGCCCCAATTTCATCGCCGTGGACGCCTGGGCCTCCAACGACCCGGCCAAGCGCAACGTGTCCATCAAGGGTATCCGCACCACCCTCAACCAGCTCAAGCACGGCCACCCCGTGGGCTTCTTCCCCGCCGGAGCCATGAGCAAGACCACACTCAGCGGCAAGCTCGAGGACCGTCCCTGGCAGCCCACAATCCTCCAGCTCATCCAGCGCGCCAAGGTGCCCGTGATTCCCATCTACTTCCACGGCCGCAACTCAACGTCGTTCAACATCCTGGGCCACATCTGCTGGCCGCTGCGCTCAATCCGCCTCCCCCACGAAGTTTTCCGCAAGGTGGGCAAGGAGATGCACATCTCCATCGGCAACCCCATCTCCGTTGAGGAGCAGATGCAGCACAACGCCACCCCCGAGGAACTCGGCCAGTTCCTCCGCGCCAAAACCTACGCCCTCCGCGAGGAATACAAATAAATTTGGAGGCGGCGAGCGGGAGCTCGCCGCAATCATTCGGCCGCAGGCCGCAACGCCGACCCGTCCACCCATCCGCTTCGTCCTCCGTCCTAACCGCGCGCCGCAATCGTGCAGCAACGGAGGTTTGTCTTCGGGTGGTGTATCATCCCCCAAAAAGAAGCAATTCGAGCTGCAAGCCTAATTAACTCGCGTTAACCATCAAAAGCCTAACTTACTGAGAAATTAAGACGCGTTAAGTATTAAGAGGCATCGTTTGCATTTTTTCACTCTTTCGCAGCAAAAAAACGCCCAAAAAGTTTTTCTATATGCGAAATAGTTCATACTTTTGACACGCAATTTGGACAAGTAGCCCCCGTAGGTGGCTGCTGCCTTTCGTGTCCGCTAAAACTGAAAATAATTAAACCCATAAAAAACTAAACCACTCATTATGAGCAATCCTAATGTTAAGCCCGCAACCGGCAAGCTCGGTGTTATGGTAGTTGGCCTCGGCGCCGTTACTACCACCTTCATGACCGGTGTGCTGATGACCCGCAAAGGTCTTGCAAAACCCGTTGGTTCAATGACCCAGTACGACCGCATGCGTGTAGGCGAGGGCGAAAACAAGAAGTATCTGAAGTACAACCAAATCGTGCCCATCGCCGACCTGAACGACATCGTTTTCGGTGCCTGGGACGTTTACCCCGCTAATGCTTACGAGTCCGCAATGCACGCCGAAGTGCTCAAGGAAAAGGACATCGAACCCGTGAAGGACGAACTCGAAGCTATCAAGCCCATGAAGGCCGCTTTCGACAAGAACTTTGCAAAGCGCCTCGACGGCGACAACGTCAAGGAAGGAACCCGCTGGGAACTCGTTGAGCAGCTCCGCGAAGACATCCGCAACTTCAAGAAAGAACATAACCTCGACCGCGTAGTTGTTCTCTGGGCAGCTTCCACCGAAGTTTATGTTCCCGTGGACGAAAAGGTTCACTACAAACTATCCGACCTCGAAGCAGCCATGAAGGCCGACGACAAGGAACACATCGCTCCCTCGATGTGCTACGCTTACGCAGCCCTCACCGAAGGCGCTCCCTTCATCATGGGTGCCCCCAACACCACCG
>CAYNHP010000096.1:0-5589 GCA_964397235.1 uncultured Bacteroides sp.
GGAGCTCGCCACAACCATATAAGTCGGCGTCACTGCGGACGCCATTTATTTAGATTGGCGAAATGCCCGACAGCGCCTTCGGCGCAATCGGTTATTAAAATTCAACGCCCTTCGGGCGTTCTCCATGCCGTTGCGGACCCCGTGCGGTCAGGACACGGCCGCTCCCGGCGTTGCGGTATTCCTTATTACTACGCTGAGGTGGATGCCTGTGGGGAGGGGACGGCTTGCGAGGATGGTCAGGTTACAGGTGGGTTGGACGGGGAGGGATATGTTTTTGCCTTCGAGTCCGCCGGTGGAGTTGGGGAGGTGGAAGTCGACCAGGGTTAGGCCGCGGTTGGGACAGACGCATTTGAAGGCGGCTTCAAGGAGGGTCCAGGCTGCAAGTGCGGTGTCGGGGGAAGCGTACATTGCGGCATAGGGACCGCGGAGAACACGGCTGATTACGCGGGCTGCCCGGTCGGCATTGTCTTCAATATCCACGCCTACATTCACCCCGGCGGGTGCTACGGCCAGGGCTGCATAGCGACGGCAATGGCTCACTGAAATTTCGGCGCCTTCGATGGTAGGGCGGCCGTCGGGGTCATGGAGGAGTGTGGCTCCTTGGCCGAATGCTCCGGAAATGAGCCGGTCTACGCATCTGCGCTCGGCCTGCCGTTTGTTTTCGCCTTTGAGCGGTTCGATTGGGGCTATGAAGACTTTTACGGGAGGAATGTCAATGACCACGGCGCAAGCTTTGCAGGAGTGTAACCATTTGTTCTTCAAGGTTTTGAAGAATGGGAGCGAGAGAGTCGGCAGGCTCGGTCGGGCCGTTGAAAGCCACAACGCCACTAACTACTGTGCTTGGGCCTACAGCCATAATCTGCAGGGGCGTATTTCCACTCTGCGCCGACCATAGGCGGCATTGGAAGCCGCGGGGGTTGGTGAAGGTAAGTTCGCGGGTGGGGATGTCGCCGGCATTGAGGCTCATGCGCTGGAGCCGGTTGTCGATGGTGCGTGCCATCTGAGCGGAATCGGCGGCGGACGTGACGGTCAGGTGCAGAGTGGCGCCAAAGCGGGTATAGTCGGCATTGAGCCAGCCGGGCTGTGGGGTGGAAAGGTGGGCTAATGTGTTGATGCTCAGCTCACAATTGCCTACGGCCACCGTTGTAAAGCTGTTGCCGTAGGCTTCTACGCGGGGATAGGCCGTGCGCCGGGGCACGGCATTGGAGCCGTCGGAACAGGCGGCTAAAAGACACATGGTCAGGAATATGACTGCAAGGATTTTGGTCATGACTGCGCCTCTTCGGGAGGCATCACCATTACGCGCACGGAGGTGATGCGGTGGTCTTCGATGTCGAGCACCAGGAAGCGGCAGCGCTTATAAACCATCGGCTCTTTCTCTTTGGGGAAGTCGCCCTTGATGGCCAGGAGCATGCCGGCGAGGGTCTCGACGTCCTCGGTGACGTCCTCGTAGTCCTCCTCGTTCAGGCCGGTGATGCGGAAAAAGTCGGTGAGCGGTGTGCGTCCTTCGAAGACGAAAGTATTGTCTTTCAATCGTTTGAAGGTGGGGTCGGTTTCGTCGTATTCGTCGTCGATGTCGCCGACGATTTCTTCGAGCACGTCCTCCATGGTTACGACTCCCTGGGTGCCCCCGAACTCGTCCACCACGATTGCCATGTGTATTTTGAGCTTGCGGAAGTCCTCGAGCAGGTCGTCGATCATGCGCGATTCGGGCACGAAGTAGGCCTCGCGCAGGAGGGAGGTCCAGTCGAAGCCGGATGTGTCCTTTCCGATGAATGGGAGCAGGTCGCGGGAGTAGAGGATGCCCTTGATGTTGTCCTCATTGTTTTCGTAGACCGGCAGGCGTGAGTAGCCGCTTTCGAGCACCACATTCATCACCTGGTCGAAGGTGAAGGTGATGTCGAGGTCGGTGAGCGAGACGCGCGGGGTCATGATTTCGGACGCTGTGGTGTCGCCGAACTTGAGTATACCCTCGAGGATTTCCTTGTCGCCGGCGTTGGTACCTTCGGTGATTTCCAGGGCGCGGGTGAGGTCGCTGGTGGAGATGTCGTCGGTCTGCTTGGTTACAACTTTGCGCACCAGTCCGTCGGACTTCACCAGGAATCGGGCCAGCGGGCTGAGCAGGCGGTAGGCGAAGGTTATCCCCGGCAGGGCCATGCGTGCGAACTGCACGTTGTGGTTGCTCGAGTACAGCTTGGGGATGATTTCGCCGAACAGGAGGATGAGGAATGTCAGGATTACTGTCTGGAGGATGAAACTCAGCACGGGGCTCATTCCGGAGAACACGGGCCCCAGGGCGTAGTTACACAGAATTACGATGGTTACATTGACCAGGTTGTTGGCAATGAGGATTGTAGCGAGCAGCCGCTGGGGTGTTGCCAGGAGGCGGCGTATTCCTTCGCCCTGCGGGGTTTCGTCCAGCTCTTCGACCTGGCTCTCGGTCAGGGAGAAGAAGGCCATCTCGCTGCCGCTCACAAAGCCGGAGAGGAACAGGCATAGCAAAGCGACCGCCAGGGCCGTCAGTTGCGAAAGGCCGAAGGTGGTGATTGAAAGCAGCTCCGGTTGGAGCGCAATGCACGGCAGAATCGCCGGCAAGGGGTCTATATCCATCTATGTTGATTTAGATTCGACTTCCGGAGGGACTGTGGTGAGCATGTAGCCCTGGCCCGACCGGTTAACTATATATGCCCCCATGGCGCCCAGTTTTTTGCGCAGGCGGGATATGTTGGTGTCCACCACGCGTTCGTTGAGGCCGGCGCTTTCGTCGGTCCATACGCCTTTGTGAATCACGGCGCGGGGCACGGGGGTATCGATGTTGCTCAGCAGCATGCTCAGGATTGCGAATTCCGTCTGGCTCAGTTTCAGGGGCGCGCCGTCGAGCTTCACGACCTGGTTGGTGAGGTCGATGGTGAGGTCCTTGAAGGTCACTTCGCTGGTGGGGGCTTCCGGCAGGGCCTTGTGGCGGCGGATGATGCTCTTGACGCGTGCGACGAGTTCGCGCAGCGAGAAGGGCTTGACGATGTAGTCGTCGGCGCCGGCGTCGAGGGCGTCGATGACCATGCGCTCGCTCTTGATGGGGGAGTATAGGATGATTCCTATGTGCTCGGTCAGGGGGTCGTCCTTGAAGTCGTAGATGAGGTCCATGCCGCTGTAGGGCTGCTTCATGGCATCCACAATAACCAGGCGTGTGCGGCTCTGCAGGCGACGGTCAACGTCCTCGGCCGTGGTCAGCACCTCGACGGTGTAACCCTCGCTACGCAGATTCACCGCCAGCAACTCCGTGATGTTGCTGTCGTCGTCTACAATTAAAATATGTCCGAGTGACTGATTGGTCGCCATCCTGGCTTAGCTTACTTAAATTTGGTGTAGCAAAATAACGCAAATTCTTTTATTCAAGCAAGCGGGTGATAAAATTGTGTTCAGATTGTCACATTTTTAGCTGCACAGGCAAGTTTAAAGGGCGCCCCCGGTAAGCCCGGGAGTGCCCTTGTGGGTGTGGCCTGAAGCGCCCGGATCAGGCGTGGTTTTTCTTGAATGTATCGCGGAGGGTGTCGACTACGTTGATGATGTAGTCACCGGTCTTTTCGAGGTCGCTGATCAGGTCCATGTAGTAGATACCTGCCTGATACTCATAGTGTTTGTCGTTGATATTTTCTACGTTGCCGTTTCGCAGGGTGTTGCGGTAGTTGTTGATTTCGCGCTCCTTGTTGTAGGACTCGATGAGCGACTTGCTGCTTACGTTCTCGATGTTTTCGAGGTCGTTGATCATCAGCTTCATGGCGTCCTTGACGTAGACGTACATCGTGTCCACATTCTTGTAAATCTCTTCGTTGAATGCAACGCCGGCCTGAATCTTGCGGTTTAGAATCTTGCCCACGCCCAGGCAGCTGTCGGCTATGCTTTCAATTTCGCTGATGATGTTCAGCATCGCGGCGATGCGCATCTTACCGTCGTTCGAGAGGCGCCCCTCGGCGCATCGGTTGAGGTAGTGGGCCAGCTCGAGTTCCATCCGGTCGGAGATGTCCTCATATTTCTCAAGCCGCGAGTAGAGGTTGTTGTACTCCTCGCTTTGCTCCTTGGTGTGCACCAGTTCCTGGCCCATGTCGATCATCCGCCCTACGCGTTCGGCGTAAACGGCTATCTCTTTCTCGGCCTGAGCGATGTTGAGTTCGGCAGCGTTGAGCAGACCGCCCGAGATGAACTTGAGCGTGAACTCTTCGTCGTCGCGGTTCTTCGACGGCATAATCCATTCTACTATCTTCACATAAACCTTTGTGAACCAAATCATTATGCTTACATTCACCAGATTGAAGGTGGTGTGGAAAATCGACAGGCCGAACGAGACGCTCATCTGCATCAGGGCAATCTTTTTCAGCACCTCGTGGCCGGCGGGCAGGGAGTTGTCGAACAGGTGGTTGTACATCTCGGGGTCAGTCGCCTCGAGGTGATTCACAAAATTATATAGCGCGCTGGGGTCGCCCTGGCCAATGAGTTCGGTGAGCCAGGAGTTGAAGTTCACGAACGGAATGAATATTGCCAGACACCAAAATGTACCCAGCAGGTTGAACAGCAGGTGGCCCATGGAGGCGCGTTTGGCCGCTACGTTACCGCTGAGCGACGCCAGGATGGGGGTCACGGTCGTACCGATGTTCGACCCCAGCACCAGCGCGCACGCCAGGTCGAAGTCAATCCATCCCTTCGTACACATAATCAGCACAATGGCGAAGGTTGCCGCCGACGATTGGATTACCATCGTGAGCACAAGGCCTACAAGTGTGAAAATCACAATTGACCCTACGCCCATCGACGCATATTGCTTGAGCACGGCAAACATCTCCGGATTGCTCTGAAGGTCAGGTACATAGGTGCTTATCATATCCAGGCCCATGAACAGGAACGAGAAGCCTATGAGGAACTCGCCCACATTCTTGGTCTTGTTTTTGCCCGCCATTATCAGCACAATGGCCAGGCCGATAAGCGGAAGCACAAAGGCCGAAATATTGACCTTGAAGCCGAACAACGCAATGATCCACGCCGTGAAGGTCGTACCCACATTGGCACCCATGATTACAGCCATCGACTGTCCCAGCGACATCAGGCCCGCGTTCACAAAGCTGACAACCATCACCGTCGAAGCCGACGAACTCTGAATCAATGCCGTGATAAGACATCCTGTGAGCAGCCCGGTAAACCGGTTGCGGGTCATCGCCGATAAGATGTTGCGCAGGCGGTCGCCTGCTGCTTTCTGGAGGCCTTCGCTCATCACCTTCATTCCGTAAAGGAAGAGGCCGACGGAGCCAAGAAGGCCCAGAAAATCCATAATGCTGTAATTCATATTATATAATATAGGTACGCGCGAAAGGCCATGGCCTTTCACTTTGCAAAAATAATAAAAAAGCAAATACAAGCAAAAAAAATCGCACGCATGGAGGAATGGCTGTGGAGGTGGCGAGGTTATGGCGGTGGCGAGGTTATGGGGTGGCGAGCTCCCGCTCGCCACGATGGGGCGCAACGCCGGGGGGGGGCAAGCCGGCCGTCTGTGGCCGTCCGGGGAGGGTGCCGTCAAAGGAGGTTTGTCTTCGGGTGGTC
>CAYNHP010000097.1:0-5436 GCA_964397235.1 uncultured Bacteroides sp.
GCACCCGACCGCATGAGCTTCGTGGAGCTGATGTAGCCTACTTGAGGGCGGCGCGGTCGTGGAACGCACGGCCGGCGGTTTCGCCGAGGGCGATGTAGGTGTTGTGGATGGGGTCGAAGGTGATGAGTTTCATCTTTTCGACAGCCGGCTTTCCGTCCGGCGCGAGGTATTCATCAGCGCAAACTATGTTCAGGATGTCGGCGATGATATAGCACCCGGTGGGCGACTCGTAGAGCTTCTCGCTGATCCGGCACTCGAGGGTCATGGGGAACACGTCGAACACCGGTGCGTCGGCGTGCCGCCCCTTGGTGGCACACCAGCCGGTGCGGGCTATTTTGTCCGGATGACTTTTGCCGCTGACCATGCCCACATAGTCGGCGGCGGCGAGGGTCCCGACCGTGGCGAAGGCCACGGTGAAGTCCGGACAGCGGTTGAGGTTCTCAGTGGTGGCATGGGAGCCCATCGATATCATTATCTGCGTTGCATCCCATTGGCCGGCCCAGGCTGCGTTCATGGCATTGGGGGTTCCGTCGGCATTATATGTGCCGAGAATCAGAACTGGCTGAGGGAGAAGCCATGCGTGAGGTTTGAAGTTTTGCGACATAATCAGGATTTTGGTTTACGTCGGCAAAGATAACAAAAATCTTTGAATCAGTCGGAGATATTAACCTCGCGGATGTCGATGATGTTGTTGAGGATGGCAAAGATGGTGAGGCCTGCGGCGGAGTGGATCTGAAGCTTTGCGGAAATGTTCCGTCTATGGGTCGTGACGGTGTGGACCGACAGGAACAGGCGTTCGGCTATCTCTTTGTTGGTCAGGCCGCGGGCCACGCAGGCGATGATTTCCTTTTCGCGCATGCTGAGCGCACGCGCCGGATGTTTTGCTTCGGCGCTCAGGCCGCCAGCGTCGCGTGCCCGGCGTTGCCGAATTTTGAGCGACTCCTCCAGTTGCTCAACTGCGGGCGTGAAAAGTTCGTCCTCGATGCGGGAGTGGAGTTCGAGTTCGTTGCCGCAGGATATGATGTCGAGCAGGGCAGAGGTGAGCATCCTATTGTCGCGCACATGGTAGTGGCGGATGAATATGTCCTTGAGGTCGTTGAGCCTGCGGGTTGTGCTTTCGTGGTTGAGGGCATAGTCGGTTATCCGGAAATCTTCGTCGACCTTGCCCTCGAGGAGGTCGTTCACGTAGCGGAAGACGATGTCGTTTTCGTGTTCCATATGATGGCGCACTTCAGCCACGTAGTCGTCGAAAAATTTCAGCAGCAGGAATGCTACTTCGTCGATGTCCTCGCCGCTGACTGCCTCAACGAGTTTCCGGCGGATGGACGGCAGGAGATAGTCCACAAAATAGGAATGGGCATTACGCAGATAGCCCATCACAGCCGGGAGCGACACTTTTTCGGCATCGAAGGGCGCATTGCATGCCAGGCGGCTGACGGCGATGAACGTGGCGGAGTCGACGCCGTCGTCTGCGCAAACTTGCCCCACTGACTTCTCGCCGAAGCCGAACGACAGCCCGAACCGGCTCATCACGTTGAGCAGTTGAGGATGGTTCTCGATGAGTTCACGCAGCTTGAGGTCGGAGGTGATTAATGGGTGGTTCATACCGTCGTTGCCAATTTTCATGCAAAGATAAGAAGCTTCGGGCAACTGTGCAATACTCATTTTTGAGTATAGCATTTCGGGAACATTTTGGAGCTTTTGAGCATTATAATTATGCAAACTTTACTTCAAAAATGACTGCTATCGGTTTTTCTTATCGGAAATATATTGCCGTTATTGCGCTGCAGATTGTGCTCGTGATGACGGTGCTTGACGTCACGGTGGTGAATGTAGCGCTACCCATTTTGGCCGAGAAGTTCCATATGAGCAACTCCGCCTCGGTGTGGATTGTGACCATTTATCAGCTGGTTATCACAATGTTGCTTCTGCCGGTGAGTTCCATCGGTGACCTGCACAGCTACAAGCGCACATTCCTGACCGGAGTGGTGGTGTTCACGCTTGCTTCGGCCTGTTGCGCCGCGTCGCAGAATTTCACCATGCTCGTGGTTTCGCGCGCCATCCAGGGCATAGGCGCTGCCTGCGTCATGGGTGTGAACATCGCGCTGGTGCGCCTGATTTATCCACGCGAAATCCTCGGGCGCGGAATGGCTCTGAACGCCATGTGCATCGCCATAGCCACGGCAGCCGGTCCTACCATCGCCGGAGCAATCCTGTCCATAACTTCCTGGCATTGGCTGTTCCTGATTAATGTACCCCTCGGTATCGCAGCTTTCATAATAGGCTTCAAACTCCTGCCTCAGAATCCGCCGGTAGACCACAAGCCGCGTTTCGACCGGGTCAGTGCCATAGAAAATATGGTCGTGTTCGGATTGATATTCTTTGCCTTAGGAAATTTTACCCACAAAGGCGACCTGGCCCTGAGCGGCGTACTGCTTGCAGTGGGACTGGTGGTAGGCTACTTCTACCTGCGGCGCCAGTTCGGCCACGAGCAACCGTTGCTTCCGGTGGACCTCTTCAAAAATTCGATGTACACCATGAGTATAATCACTTCAGTCTGCTCGTTCATAGCCCAGAATATGGCCATGATTGCGCTGCCGTTCCTTTACCTGAACAGCTACCATTTCAACGCCATCACCACCGGTTTACTGATGACGCCCTGGCCCCTTGCTACGATGGTGGTTTCGCCCGTAGCGGCGCGATATGTGGAGCGGCATAACCCCGGTGCCGTAGCTGCCCTGGGCATGTGCGTGTACATTGCCGGAGTGATTCTGCTGCTTTTTACGGGTACTCATCCCGAGGAGTGGAACATTGCGTGGCGGATGGCCGTGTGCGGCGTCGGGTTCGGTATGTTCCAGACTCCCAACAACATAGTCATGGTCATGGCCACGCCGGTGAACCGCTCCGGTGGCGCCGGAGGCATGCAGAGCACCGCGCGCCTGGTTGGCCAGACTCTCGGCGCCACGATTGTGAGCTCGGTGTTCGCACTGGCCGCAGTCGAGCTTACCGCAATCCGGATTTGCCTGTATGTTGCAGCCGCATTTGCCCTCTGGGCCGGCTTTTTCAGTTACACACGAACCCTGGGCCACAAGTCCGAACTCCATATGTAGGAAAATTAACGTAAATGTTTTGTAAGTTAGATTTTTCTTTCTAATTTTACATCAAAATTGAAAGAGATGCGACAGATAATCAACCATTTTACCGACGACGACCTGTACAAATTCACCATGTGCTGCGCCGTAATCGACAACTATCCGCGTGCAGTGGTGAAATATCACTTCACCGACCGCGATAACACCCTCTACCCGGCCGGTTTTGCCGAAGCAGTGATGGAACAGGTGAAAATGCTTGAAAATGTGGTGATTACAGAGGAAGAAATTGCCTTTATGAAACGTCGGTGCACCTACCTGCCGCTATGGTTCTACACCTTCCTGAAGGGTTACCGCTACAACCACCGGTGGGTCAGGGCAGAGCAGGACGCCGAGGGGCATCTCAGCATTGAATTTGAAGGCCGCTGGTGCGACACTATCCTGCTCGAAGTCAAAGTATTGGCCATAGTGTCTGAGCTGTACTACATGATGACAGGCAGTGAACCGGCAGTGGATTTCGACGCGTTCTATGCGCGTTCTTATGCCAAGGGCCAGCGTCTGCTTGAAGGAGGCTGCTCGTTCAGCGACTTCGGCACGCGACGCCGGGCATCCTTCGGGGCGCAGGACGTACTGGTGAGGGCCATGAAAGCCGCTCAAACAGACCATCCCGACAGCCGCGGGCGCTTTGTGGGCACAAGCAATGTGTACTTTGCCATGAAGTACGACCTCATTCCTGTCGGCACCATGGCCCATGAGCTCATCTGCGCCATCGCCGGCATGTACGGCCCCCAGATGGCCAACCACCTGGCCATGCAGGCCTGGGCGCAGACCTACCGCGGCGCTCTCGGCACATTCCTCTACGATACTTATGGCTGGAACATATTCAGCCTCAACTTCTCCGAGGATTACGCCAACATGTTTAAAGGACTGCGGGTGGACAGCGGCGACAACCTCGAGCAATTGGACAAGATTTGCGCCAAATATAAATCGCTCGGCATCGACCCGCGTACGCGTCAGGTAGTATTCAGCAACGCCCTGTCCACCGACACTGCCGTCGAACTCCAGCGGCAGTCGGAGGACCGATGCATACCCTCGTTCGGCATCGGAACCCATTTCACCAACGATTTTCCCGGCATCAAGCCACGCAATATTGTCATAAAGCTTACCGACGTGAAAATCACCGAGTTGTGGGATTTTTACAATCAGACCTGCAAGCTCTCGGAGGACCGGGGGAAGTACACCGGCGATGAGGCCGTGGTAAAACGTTTCAAGGCCGCGCTACATCTTGACTGAGATGCGTCTGCGACTCCTGCTCCTTTTCATTGTCATAGCCGTCCGCGTTGTTGGCCAAACCTATGTTGAGGCTATCGACCTGGGCGACAGTACATTGACCATGGCCATCTACCATATTCAGGTGGATATGGACAAGCACCGCTCCGGGGTGCTGGAGATGTTCTGGAATCGCACTGACAGCGACAACTGCTATCGCGCGGAAGTTCAGGTACCCTCATGGATTGACCTGGACCCCAACCATCCTACCATGCTAAAAACCAGAGTTTTCCGCCGAAGAGACGGGCTGGACAGCCTGATTGCAGAAAGTACTCACGCTGCCACAGCGCCGCGGAACGTGGGCATGCGCCTAAAAGTGCACCGCGGCATGGCGACCCTTAGCGTAGGCGGTGCCCTCGGGAAAGAGCCTGTCGTCGTTCCTGTGGACCTGGAACATCCCGCCGCATTCGGGGCATCCTGTTCAGATTTCCTCAAAGGTACGCGCCACACGCTCATCTATTCTTTCAATGCGAAGCCACCAGTTTATCAAGGACTTACCTACGGGCAGATAATTGAGGAGATTAAAACTTCGAACGATCCCAACGTCGGCCTCTGGCAACACCTGGACCGCGACATGCCCGCCAAGGGCGTACGCCTGGATCACAAATATACCCTGGGCATGATGTCCGACGGCGAGGGGGGTTACCTGCTGATAGATATGAGCACGCCCGGCGAAAGGCTGCCACTGAAAGGCCGGCTGACACCCACAATCTTCGAGCATAATTACAACCTGGTCTGGTATCCCGTGCACGGACCCGTACAGGACGACGACTGTTATGCCGACATCTCAATGGAAGGGCATGTGCTGACTATCCACATACCCGTGCTGAAGACCTCCTTCCGCCTCAGCCGCGTCCCTCGCAACAAGATGTAGGAGCAAATTTCGAAAAATATTGTCAAAAATTTGCACATTTCAAAAATTCGTCGTACCTTTGCACTGCTTTTGGGAAACCGAGCAACATTGGAGATTCGCTAGCTCAGCTGGTAGAGCACAACACTTTTAATGTTGGGGTCCTGG
>CAYNHP010000098.1:0-5369 GCA_964397235.1 uncultured Bacteroides sp.
TTTCATCACACGGATGAACAGGGGGTGCATGCCGGGCTTGAGGTGCTTGTTGAAGGATTTCTTCATCAGCACTTCGGGGGTAGCCTTGCGCTGGCCGCCGGGGTAGCCGGTGTAGTTGAGGTAGATGCGGTCGGTCATCTTTTTGCCGGTGAGGCGAACCTTGTCGGCGTTGATGATGATTACGTTGTCGCCACACTCCATGTTGGGGGAGTAGGTGGGTTTGTACTTGCCGCGCAGAAGCTTGGCAACTTTGGCGCACAGGCGGCCCAGAACCTGGTCGGTGGCGTCAATGACCACCCACTGGTGCTCTACTTCCTGAGCGTTGGGGAATTCGGTGCGATAGCTAATGGTATCCACAGTTAAATCGTTGATTAATAATTACATAATTTGACATCCGCAACGTGCGTAGCTCGGCCAAAAGCTCCGCAGGCGCGACTGTCGGTCAATTAGTTGGACATAATCGGTCCGCAAAGGTACGACTTTTTTTGTGTTTACGCAAATTTTTTTCAATTTTCGCAACCGAAAACGCATTTTCGCAGGTGCGCGCCTCAGTGGCGGCGGATGAAGGCGAAGATGGTGTCGTAGGCTGCCTGGCGGTGGGGCATTTCGCTCAGGATGAGGTCGTGCAGCCCGCTGTCGATGGCGCATACCTGCCGGATGTGCCCCAGCTTGACGCCACGCTCCTGAAGCATGGCCGGGTCAAGCACGGCGTCGCCGGTCTGGAACTCGGGCGTGTAGTTGCACCCGTCGATTTTGCGGCTGCTGTGCATCACCAGAATGGGAACCTTGATGTCAGCGGCGTGCTTCATGGTTTTGCCCTGCGCAGAACTGATGGCGTTGACCCACGAGAAGGTCACCGGCGGCGAGTAAATCATCTTCCAGTCGGTGTTGTAGGTCCACTCGCCGTAGTACTCCTTCAGGAGGCTGAACGCATAGCCGTCGCAGTGGGCCTGCTTGACCTTGGCGTTCTTGAACGTGCGCCCCAGGAAGCCGACCACCGGTATGGCCACCTTCCGCATGAAGGGAGAGAAGTTCCACGCCAGGAAGGGACTGTCGGTGACGATGCGGTCCACCCCCACGCTGTCGCCGCGCATGGCCCCGAAGTAGCTCACCGTCAACCCGCCCGTGGAGTGGCCTCCGAGGGTGATGTCGGTGTTGCCGTCGGCGCGCATCTGAGCCAGGGCCGAATCGATGTCCGCAAAGTATTCGTCCATTTTGCGGATGTTGAACGGGTACTGCCAGGGCTCGCGGCTGCGCCCGTAGCGGCGCAGGTCAACGGCATAGAAATTGAAGCCCGAGTCGACGAACTGCTCGCCCATCTCGCTCTGGAAGAAATAGTCGTTGAAGCCGTGGATGTAGAGGAATGCGCGCTTGGAGCCTCCGGGGCAGAGCTTGCGCACGATGGTCGACCGGCAGGGCCCGTCGAAGGCCTCGCCCTGGTTGACATAGCGCGCCTCGTAGCCCGCCAGGATATCGGCATGCCAGGAAGTGTCGGTGGTGGGAAATTTCGGACCCTCGTACTTTTCGTTCACGTCCCAGGCGCGGGCACTTGAGGCCCACATCAGGGCAACCACGAGGACTATCAGTGTGATGGGGAGCTTTTTCATCAGGTTTTCAGGTTTTTCTTTCAGTCAAAACAAACGTCGCCCCGCGTTGGTTTAACCCTCCGGCCCCTCCCTCTTCGGGATTAAACGCAATAAATCATGATTAATCCCGATTAATCCCGAACCTAACCCCATAACCCCATAACCCCATAACCCCAAAGCTCAAAATTATGAATTATGCATTATGTCATCGCCTTCAGGCGCTTTGCGAAGCAAAGAATTATGCATTCCCAAAAACTTTCTATGTTTAAAAACATAATTGCTTGCAGGTTCGGGAAGAATTTTATAAATTTGGCCAATTATAACGAACACATTTGCTCTGAGCTGATAATCAGAGGCCACCCGAAACTTAAATAATAATCTATATATTCCTAAAGCAAAATGAGTTACTTAAAGTTCGATAAGAACCTGCTCATAAACCTGGATCAGTCCCTTCCCAAGGAAATGCTGCGCACGAATCAGGCCGGTGCCTACCACTGCACCACCCTGGTGGGCTGCAACACCCGCAAGCAGCATGGCCTGTTGGTGATACCCATCGAAGGGATGGGAAACAAGCCCCATGTGCTGCTGTCGAGCCTGGACGAGACAGTTATCCAGCACGGCGCCCCCTTCAATCTGGGCATCCACCGTTATCGTGGAGGCGTCTACAGCCCCAACGGACACAAGTACATCCGCGAGTTCGACTACGATAACGTGCCTCGCATGACCTACCGCGTCGGCGGCGTCATCCTGACCAAAGAAAAGATGTTCATCCAGCAGGAGAACAGAATTCTTATCAAGTACACCCTCGTGGAGGCCCATTCCCCCACAACCCTCCGCTTCCGCCCCTTCCTCGCTTTCCGCGAAGTCAACAGCCTCTGCATGCAGAACGACGCCATCAACAAGGCTTGCGAACCCGTCGCCAACGGAATCGCAACCTGCCTCTACGACGGCTTCCCAACCCTCTACATGCAGTTCAGCCGCAAAGCCGAGTGGGTCAACGAGCCCAACTGGTACAACGACATCGAATATGTCAAGGACATGGAGCGCGGCGTCCCCTACATGGAGGACCTCTGGGTGCCCGGCTACTTCGAAGTGCCCATCAAGAAAGGCGAGAGCATCATCTTCTCCGCCGGCACCAGCGAAGTGAACCCCCGAAGCCTCTCCAAAATGTTCGAGGCCGAGATTCCCCTCCGCACCCCGCGCACTTCCTTCTTCAACTGCCTCAAAAACGCCGCAAAGCAGTTCTACGTCCGCCGCGGCGACAAGATGTTCATCATCTCCGGTTTCCCCTGGGGTAAAGTGCTCGCGCGCAACACCTTCATGAGCGTGTCCGGCCTCACCCTGGCCATCGACCACCGCGCCGACTACGAAGCCATCATGGCCACCGCCCTCGGCGAACTCCGCCGCTACATGGAAACCGGCCAGACCTCGGCCGACATCGACGGCATCGAGCACCCCGACATCCCCCTGTGGGCACTCTGGGCAATCCAGCAGTACGCCAAGACCCAGGGCAAAGCCGCATGCGCCGAACGCTACCTCCCCATCGTCGGCGAGCTGGTGGACTACATCCTCCGCGGAGGTCATCCCAACCTCTACATCGACGACGAAACCGGCATGCTCAGCACCGACGGCCACGAAAAAGCCGTGTCCTGGATGAACTCCATGCTCGGTGGCGCACCCGTGGTGAAGCGCACCGGGCGCCTGGTGGAATTCAACGCCCTGTGGTACAACGCCCTCATGTTCGCCTCCGCACTGGCCGAAGAGCATCAGGGCTACGAATCCCGCCGCGAGGCATGGACCGCTCAGGCCGAGAAGATGAAGAAACCATTCATCGACACCTTCCTCAACGAAGCCGGCTATCTCTACGACTTCGTCGACGGAACCTACGCCGACCCCTCCGTGCGCCCCAACATGGCAATCGCCATCGGCCTGGACTACTCGCCCCTTGACCGCCGCCAGCGCAAGAGCGTCCTGGACGTCGTCACCCGCGAGCTCCTCACCCCCAAGGGCCTCCGCACACTCTCGCCCAAGAGCTACGGCTACCGGCCCCACTACCTCGGCAGCCCCGAGGAGCGCGAGTTCGCCATGCACAACGGCCCCGCACGTCCCTGGCTCATGGGCTTCTATGCCGACGCCTACCTGCGCGTGTTCGGCATGAGCGGCGTGGGCTACATCGACCGCATGCTCATCGGCTTCGAGGACGAGATGAGCCAGGGTTGCATCGGCTCCCTGAGCCAGCTCTACGACGGCAACCCACCCTACGTGGGCCGCGGCGCCGTGAGTCACGCCACCAACGTGGCCGAAGTGCTCCGCACCTACCGCGCTCTCAAACGCCTTGAACAATAACCTATACAACCCACACCATAAAACATATAGCACAATGAAAGCATTAATGTTCGGTTGGGAATTCCCCCCTCACATCCTGGGCGGCCTCGGCACAGCCAGCTACGGCCTCACCCGCGGCATGTGGGAGTGCGGCGACATGGATATCACCTTCGTAATCCCCAAACCTTTCGGCGACGAGGACCGCAGCTTCGCACGCATCATCGGCAACTCGCAGGTGCCCGTGGCCTGGCGCGACGTCAATCGCGACTACGTGGAGCAGCGGATCGGAAAGGTGATGGACCCCGACCTGTACTACCGTCTGCGCGACCATATTTACGCCGACTTCAACTACATGCGCACCAACGACCTGGGTTGCATAGAGTTCTCCGGCAAATACCCCTCCAACCTGCTGGAGGAAATCAATAACTACTCCATCACCGCCGGCGTCATCGCCCGCACACTCGACTTCGACATAATCCACAGCCACGACTGGCTCACATACCCCGCCGGCATCCACGCCAAGCAGGTTTCCGGCAAGCCCCTGGTGGTGCACGTGCATGCAACCGAGTACGACCGCTCGCGCGGGAAGCCCAACCCCACCGTCTACGGCATCGAGCGCGACGGCATGACCCATGCCGACCATATAATCACCGTCAGCAACCTCACCCGCCAGACAGTCATCGACCACTACGGCATCGACCCCGCCAAGGTCACTACGGTCCACAACGCCGTGGTGCCCCTGAGCCCCGACCTGCTCGCCATCAAGAACCCACGCGGCACAAACAACAAGGAGAAGGTCGTAACCTTCCTGGGCCGCATCACCATGCAGAAGGGTCCCGAGTACTTCGTGGAAGCCGCCGCCAAGGTGCTCCGCAACTGCTCCAACGTCCGCTTCGTAATGGCCGGCTCCGGCGATATGATGGATAAGATGATTCAGCTCGCCGCCGAGCGCGGAATTTCCGACCGCTTCCACTTCCCCGGCTTCCAGAAAGGCCGCGAGGTCTACGAAATGCTCGCCGCTTCCGACGTCTACATAATGCCGTCCGTCTCCGAACCCTTCGGCATCTCTCCCCTGGAGGCAATGCAGATGGGCGTGCCCTCGATTATATCCAAGCAGAGCGGTTGCGCCGAAATCCTCGACAACGTAATCAAAACCGACTACTGGGACATCGACGCCATGGCCGACGCCATCCACGCCATCATTTCCTACCCCGCCCTCTACAAGCAGATGAAGGAGGACGGCCTGGCCGAAGTGGCTCAGATCACCTGGGACAAAGCCGGACAAAAAGTAATTGATATATATAATAAGGTGTTGGGCCGCTCATAGGAACGCAACCTCACCAAGTAAACGATTCAAACAATGAAAGCAATCTGTTTTAACTTCGAGATACATCAGCCGTTCCGTCTGAAGCGCTACCGTTTCTTCGACATCGGCAAAGACCACTACTACTTCGACGA
>CAYNHP010000099.1:0-5318 GCA_964397235.1 uncultured Bacteroides sp.
GTGCGTCCTAAGGGCCGCAACGCCGGGAGGGGCGACGTCCACGTCGCCCTCTTCGCGAAGGTGGTAGGTCTGGAGACCTACCCTCCAGTTCGGCGGCGGGTGTGAAAGTAAATTTGTGGGTTTGGCAGAAAAGTATTATCTTTGCCAATTAGCAAATCCCCCGCATCCGCAGGCCCATAAACGTGTAAACCCATAAACGTGTAAACCCCGAAAAATGGAACCCAAATACGGCAGAGTACTGCTCAAACTCAGCGGCGAATCCCTCATGGGCGCCCAAGGCTACGGCATCGACACCGAACGCCTCAATTCTTACGCCACCCAGATCAAGGCGCTGGTTGAAACCGGCGTGGAGGTGGGCATCGTCATCGGCGGTGGCAACATTTTCCGCGGCCTCAGCGGCGCCGCCAAAGGCTTCGACCGCGTCAAGGGCGACCAGATGGGCAT
Organism: uncultured Bacteroides sp.; assembly: GCA_964397235.1. Taxonomy (GTDB): domain Bacteria; phylum Bacteroidota; class Bacteroidia; order Bacteroidales; family Muribaculaceae; genus CAG-873. The sequence continues at coordinate 445 of CAYNHP010000099.1, forward strand.
GCTCGCCACGGTAATCAACTCCCTGGCCCTGAGCTCGGCCCTCGAAAGCGTCGGCACTCGCGCCCGCGTGCTCACCTCCATAGGCATGTTCCCCATCGGCGAGCCCTACAGCAGCGCCCGAGCCATCGAAACCATCGCCTCCGGAGCCGTGGCAATCATTGCCGGCGGCACCGGCAACCCTTTCTTCACCACCGACACCGCCTCGGCCCTGCGCGCCGTCGAAATCAAGGCCGACGTCATGCTCAAGGGCACACGCGTGGACGGCATCTACACCGCCGACCCCGAGAAGGACCCGGCAGCCGTGAAGTTCGACAAAATCACCTACGACGAAATCTACAACCGCGGCCTCAAAATCATGGACCTCACCGCAACCACCCTCTGCCGCGAAAACGGCATGAAAATCGTCGTCTTCGACATGGACACACCCGGCAACCTCCTCAAGGTCATCGACGGCGAACCCATCGGCACCCTGGTGTATTAGCCCCCCAAAATTAATCTCCTCATCACCTCATCTCCTCATCTTCTCATCTCCTCATCACCTCATCTTCTAATCTTCTAATCTCCTAATCTCCTAAACCCCTAAACCCCGAAATATGACCGACCCCAAAACTTACCTTGCTCCGGCCGAAGAGAAAATGGAAATGGCCGTGGCTTACCTCGACGAAACCCTGGCCCGCATCCGTGCCGGCAAGGCCAACCCCAAGATTCTCGACGCCGTCCGCGTGGAGTACTACGGCAGCATGATGCCCATCTCCAATGTGGCCAATGTGGCCGTGCCCGACGCGCGCACCATCACCATCACCCCTTGGGAGAAAGCCATGTTCAAGCCCATCGAAAAGGCCATCATCAACTCCGAAGTAGGCATCATGCCCGAAAACAACGGCGAAGTGATCCGCCTGTCCATACCCCCGCTGACGGAGGACCGCCGCAAGGCGCTCGTGAAGCAGTGCAAGGGGGAGGCCGAGAACGCCAAGGTCAGCGTGCGCAACGCCCGCCGCGACGCCATCGACGGCCTGAAGAAAGCCATCAAGCAGGGCATGCCCGAGGACGTTGAGAAGGACGCCGAAGGCGCCGTCCAGAAGCTCCACGACAAGTTCCTCAAGCGCATCGACGACCTGTTCGCCGTAAAGGAGAAGGAAATTCTCACCGTCTGATCGTTGGCCTACCTCGACAGTCTCAACGACGGCCAGACCGAAGCCGTCACCACCACCGAAGGTCCCGTCAGGGTCGTTGCCGGCGCCGGTACAGGTAAAACACGAGCACTCATTGCCCGCTATTGCTACCTGACCGACATGCTGGGCATCGACCCCGCGGCCATCCTGTGCGTAACCTTCACCAACAAGGCCGCCGCCGAGATGAAACAGCGCGTCCGCGCCGCCCTGGGCGACTGCGACACGGGCTACATCTGCACATTCCACTCCTTCTGTGTGCGCCTGCTGCGCGAGGACATCCACGTGCTCAACTACCCGGCCCGATTCGTCATCGCCGACGAGGACGACCGCGTGGCAATCCTCCAGAAGGTCTACGACGACATGGGCCTCACACTCCGTGAACAACCTATCAAAAAGTCCGTGGCCTACATCGAAAAGCGCAAGGCAAACCCCGACTACATAAGCCTGATCCTGCGCACCAACAACGAGGAGCTCCTCCAGGCAAGCATACGCAACGCCGACCGCGACGACGAGATTTTCCAGCGCTACATATACGAGCAGAAGAAGAACTACGCACTCGATTTCGACGACATCATCAACTTCGCCCTGTACATCCTGCGCCACCGGCCCGAAATCCTGGCCAAGTGGCAGGGGCGCCTGGAGTACATCATGGTGGACGAGTTTCAGGACGTCAGCCCCAGCCAGTACGAGCTCGTGCGCCTGCTGGCGGGCACCCACCGCAACATCTTCATCGTGGGCGACCCCGACCAGACAATCTACAGCTGGCGCGGCGCCGATGTGGGCATCTTCCTGAACTTCGACCGCGATTTCCCCGCCACCCGCACCATTGTCCTGGACGAAAACTACCGCTCCACGCCCCAGATCATCGCCCCCTCCAACGCGCTGATTGCCCGCAACGCCCGGCGATACCCCAAGCAGCTGCAGGCGCTGTCGGCTCCCGGCCAGAGGCCCGTATTTTTCCATGCCAAGTCGGAAAAAGAGGAGGCCCGCTGGGTGGTCAGGACCATTAAGAAGCTGCTGAAGCAGGACGTGGACCTGCGCGACATCGCCATCCTCTACCGGGCCCACCACCTCTCGCGCCCACTCGAGGATGCGTTCATCAAGGAGGGTGTCAAGTACAAGATTTTCAGCGGAGTAGCCTTCTATCAGCGGCGCGAGGTCAAGGACGTCATCTCCTACCTGCGCATGCTCACCCTGGCCGACGACATGGCCTTCCGGCGCACCATCAACAACCCCTCGCGCCGAATCGGCAAGCAGAAGATGGAGTTCCTGGCCCGCGAAGCCGCCGCTACCGGCGCCTCTCTGTTCGAAACCCTGCAGTCCAACATCGACCACCCTATTTTCCGCCCCACCGCCGCCCGCGACTACCTCGAGGCCATTGAGCAGGCACGCGGGCTGGTCGGAAAGGTGCCCCTGGGCGACCTCCTCCAGCGCGTGCTCGACTTCACCGGCTACGAGGAGATGCTCCGCGGCCTCAGCGAGTGGGAGCGCCTGGACAACCTGGCCGAACTCAAGCGCGCCATCGAAGAGGCCGGGCACGACGACGACGCCTCCCTCCAGGACTTCCTGGACCGCGTGGCCCTGATTCAGAACATCGACCGCGACGACGAACGCGACGCCGTCACGATGATGACCATCCACTCCGCCAAGGGCATGGAGTTCCCCGTGGTGTTCATCTACGGCATGAGCGAGGGCAATATTCCCAGCCGCCGCAGCTCCAACCCGGACGACATCGAGGAGGAGCGTCGCCTGGCCTACGTCGCCGTTACCCGTGCCCGTTTTCGCTTATATATGACTGATGCCGAGGGTTTTAACCACGACAACACGGCGCGGTTGGTCTCGCGTTTCGTCTATGAAATGGAGGAGCCGAACATCGACTTCGTCCGCCCCATCCCCGCGCAGACGCCCATGCCCGAGAGCCGTCAGCCCGTGGGCGAAAAGGCCCCCTTTGCCAGCGGCGACCTGGTGGAGCATCCCATCTTCGGCCGCGGAATGGTCATGGAGGTCAATGCCGACGAGAAAAACATAGTGGTGCAGTTCGACGCCGTGGCCACCCCGCGCAAACTGCGCTTTTCCGCTCCCCTCCAGCGGGTTAACTCCGATAAATGGTAAGCCGATGAAGCCCCGCACGCTCTACATATCCGACATGGACGGCACCCTCCTGGGCAGCGACAGCCGCATCTCGCCCCGCTCGGCCGCCATCCTCAACGAGCTGGCCGACGCCGGCGTGCTCTTCACCGTGGCCACCGCCCGCACCCCCGCCACGGTCGTGCCCCTGCTGCGCGGCATCCGCACCCTCGCCCCGGCCATAGTCATGACCGGCTCCGCCATGTGGGACCATGCCGCCGGCCGCTTCGTCAACCCCTCGTTCATCCCCGGCGCCGAAGTCGCCGAGGCCCTGCGGGTGTGCACCGACTGCGGCGTGGTGCCCTTCGTCTACGTCATGGCCCCCGACGGCACCACCCTCGATGTGTACCACTCCGACGCAAGGCTCAACCCCGCCGAATGGTCGTTCTACACCGAGCGCGCCAACCTGCCCCTGAAGCGATTCCACAACGGCACGCCCGCCCCCGCCAGCGCCGCAACCCACACCGTGCTCTTCTACGCCATGGGCCCGCGCGAGGGCATCGAACGCGCCGCCGAGGCCCTGAGGGCAACTTCGAATTGCACCATCCAATGCTACCCGGACATCTTCAACACGGCCATCTACAACCTCGAAATCTTCCCCCCGGGCGTCACCAAGGCCAAGGCCGTCCTGGCCCTGAAAGAGGCCATGGGAGCCGACCGCGTGGTGGTGTTCGGCGACAACCTCAACGACCTCCCCATGCTCCGGGCCGCCGACGTGGCCGTGGCCGTCGAAAACGCCTTCGACGAGGTCAAAGCCCGGGCCGACATCATAATCGAACCCAACTACACCGACTCCGTGGCCCGCTTCGTAGCCCAGGACACCGGGGTGTTATAGTTTTAAATTTGCAGGCAAATTTAAAAGGGTTATAGGGTTAATTTTTGGGTTAAAGGGTTATAAGGTTAAGGGTTATGAGGTTAAAGGGTTAATTTATTGGTTTAATTATTGATTAGGAGGTTTAATTATGGTTTAGGTGTTTATTGGTTTATTGGTTTAATTATCAGTTCAGGTCAACGAAGAGGAAAAATAACCTCCTAACCATTTAACCTTTGAGTTTCGATTAAGAAACTCAAATTTGAAAATAGAAAAATATGGATGAAATAAAGAATACTCCCGATAGCGAGGCCGTTCAGCCCTCCACGCCGCAAGCCTCGACGCCTCAGCCCGAGACTGCCGGCCAGCGCCTGCCCGCCTTCCTTGCCGCCTTGCTGGCAATCGTGGCCTGGGTCGTGCTCCTGTTCTCCGACGGTTACCTCGCAATCATTATCGGCCTGGTGGCCGCCGCAGTGGGCTTCTACGCCGTCCGCAAGGGTTGGCGCAGCCTCGCCACTGCCGCTATCATCGCCGCCCTGGTGCTGGTGGTGGTTACCGTCGCATTCCTTGTCGTAATCAATTTCGTGCTGTAACCGTGAGAATCGACATTATTTCCGTACTGCCCGAGATGCTCGAGTCGCCCCTGAGCAACTCCATCGTAAAGCGCGCCTGCGACAAGGGTCTGGCCGAAATCCACGTCCACAACCTCCGCGACTACACCACCAACCGCTACCGCAAGGTCGACGACTACCCCTTCGGCGGCG
>CAYNHP010000100.1:0-5307 GCA_964397235.1 uncultured Bacteroides sp.
ATGTAAGTAATTCGCTTCGCCATAAGGTCGAGGTTCTTCATCACTTCGGACTTGACGCAGCATCGGAGATTGAACATTATCTGAAAAACCGCTCGCAGACCTACGGCAACACCAACACGACAAGATTTCAATTACATGTGTCGGCATCTGTCAAGGGGCGTGTCATGTCAGCCAAAGAATTGACTGAGTTTGCCCGACAGCTTATGGAAGGTATGGGCTATGCAAGACAACCATATTTCGTGTACTACCATCATGACACCGAAAATAACCATGTCCATATCCTCTCTACCCGTATTCAACCGAACGGTTTCCCAATCTCAGACCATCAAGACATTCGCAGACTAAATGAATGTGCCAACCGCATACTCGCGTTCGATATTGATAAGGACATAGCCCACATATTCAGCTATGACTATGAAACGGAAGGTCAGTTTGCTAATATCATGCGTTCACACGGTTATAAGATCGGAAAGGTGGAGGACGGCTACCGGCTGTTCAAGAATGGAGGCGATGCAGGACACATCACGGATAATGACATTCAGCGTCACCTTTCTAAAGATAGTCAGAAACGCAAAGACCGGGCAAAGCAGCTAAAGGCTTTTATCAAGAAATATAAGACTGAAATTGCCGAAGGAAAGTATCAAAGTCTCAATAATCCCGAAGTCTCAAAGTCTCAGAAGAAAAAACGGAAATTGCCAAAGGTCAATTCCGACATCAAGAAAATACTTGACAGTAACGGCAAGCCATTAAGCGAAGAACGTCAACACCAGATTCAGCAGTTACTTGACATACTCAAAACCAGTTTCGGTACTGACGTATATTTCCAAAAAGACAAGAACGGTCAGGTACGCGGTTATGGATTAGTTGACCACGCTGAAAAGATAGCTTTTGATGGTAGCAAGGTGATGAGGTTATCCGAGCTGATAGACTTCACCCTTAAGCCGGAGCGCAAGCCAACGCCTCTCGACGTTTACCGTAGTCTATTCACAGCTGAAATTATCAGCGATGGAACGAAAGATAGTATCCATATTAGCACAGTATTTGGAGACACATACCAAACCGTTATGTCTGCAAATCAATCGGCTTGGTACCGTAATGCAAAGCCGGAGGATAAGGAGGATGTCGCTCTGATGATAGCCTCAACTGCGTTCACTGAAGAAATACTCCTGGCATATCTGAGCCGACAGCCCATTCAAAATCATCTGGCAACAATACAATCCGTGTCCGCAGTCAAGCAGCGAGGCGGCAAATTTGCATTGAGAATTGTCACGAACGACGGTATGTCAATGATGATACCGATGGATGATCAGGATGAAAGCCGTTACCGAATACTATCCCCGAAAGATACTCAAGACTTCCTCAAAAATCTTGCCGTCCATTACCTCACGCGAGAAGACGCCCGGTCAATCATTCAGCGCATTCGACAGACAACAAAGGATCATACAGCAGTCCGAGTGCTCCCACAACCCAAAGACTTCACATCTCAGATGGCAAAATCCTTCTCCCTCAATATTGCTTCCTCACTCTCATTCCTCAATGTTGATACAAGCCGCGGCGAGAACCGCGAATGGGAAGTTGGCAATCGCTCCCGATATGATGACATAGACAACAGTCAATCCGGCACACGCCTTTCGATGTAAAATTATAGTGACTATTCCGAGGCACCACAAGGATAGTCACTATTTAGTGGAGGATATTTAACCAGGCGTTTAATTGGCGTTAGGATTAAAGGGAACTTTTTAAGAGCATTTAATCAAGCCGATTTAATGTGATTTAGAGGGATTTAGATAGTGACTATTATAGTGACTATTATAGTGACTATGAGCGAAAGTGACTAAAAGAAAAATCGCCAATTCGGTAAGAATTAGCGATTTAACTTTTAATGAGGTGGTGCCACCAGGAATCGAACCGGGGACACAAGGATTTTCAGTCCTTTGCTCTACCAACTGAGCTATGGCACCTTGCCGAATTGCGATGCAAAGTTAGGCACTTTTTTTGGTTTGTCCAAATTTTTCGGCAAATATTTTTGAAATATTTTTGCCTAAGTTCACCTCGTGACTTCTTATCAGCTATGTTTCAGGCTGTTGGGTGCCCTGCTCTACTCTGTTATTCAGCGGTTGGTGGTGGTCGATGGTGATTCGACATTGATTCTTTCTCCGGCCCAACTTCTTCTTTTAATCGGGATTCCAGGTCGTAAGGTAGTGGAAGCGGGCTGATTCGGGGTGGTCGGACGAGGCAAAATGTCCTTTGTGGCCGAGGTATTGTTCGGTGAGTGTAAAGTGGCAGATGCCGATGCCGGTGTCCAGTATGCTACATTTGCTTTTGTCGGCGTAATAGAAGTGGACCTTGTCGCCGTCAACCAGGACTCGCCAAGGCTGGGAATTGGTGCTTGAGGGGGCGAGGCGCAGCATTTCGAGGGCTTCATGGAATGGGCCGTTTTCGGACGCGGGAGTGTCGAAATTTCGGTGGAAGAAGAGTTCTTCGAAGGGTTTGCGTTTATCGGAGCGCGCGATGAAGCGAGTCGCTTTTTCGATGAATTTTTTATGTTCGGCCGGTGTACCGACAGGTGCGATGATGCGCAGGGGCCGGTCGCTCTCCAGTTTGGCGAGGCGTGCGAAGTCGGTACCTTTGAAGGTAGCGGCAATCCAGCATGTGCCGAGGCCCATTTCGGTGGCTTTCAGCACCACCTGTTCCATCATGAAGCCGGCGGCGAGCTGGGATTCGGGGTTATCGGCGATACCCATCAGGAGGTAGTTTGAGGCGCCGGTGATAACCCCGTAGGTTCCCGGTTTATATGGGCCGTCGAGTTTGACTTCGGCCAGTTGGATGGTTACTTGCCCGCCGAAGGGGTCGATGACATCGGCGATGGTTTTGCGGAGTTCGGCGCACTGCTCGGCAGTGAGTGGCACGCCGTTGAATGTGCGGACGGAGGTTCGTGTTTTAATGGCTTCAAGGATATTCATAGTGCTTTCTGTTAATATAATATCATTACGGATAGTGTTCCCCAGATGACAAGCAGGACATTGCTCACTGCGTATGTAACAGTGTAGCCCATTGCGGGGAGGGTTGAGTCGAGGGCGTCCTGAACGGCGCCGAGTGCCGCCGTGCAGGTTCGTGTTCCTGCACAGCATCCCAGGGTTATGGCCGGATGGAACTTGAACACCTTGTGTCCGAGCCACAGGCCGAAAAAGAGGGGTATGGATGTTGCGACGCACCCGACAACGAAGAGCATGGGCCCAACTTCACGCAGACCGCTGACGAACGAGGGCCCGGCGTCGATGCCAACTACGGCGATGAAGGCGTTAAGGCCGATGGTGTTCATGAACTTCAGGGCTGATGTAGGGATGGCGCCGAAGGTCGGACGCTTGGAGCGAAGCCAGCCGAAGACGAGGCCTGCCACGAGTGCGCCGCCGCTGGTTCCGAAGCTCACGGGCATGCCGTCGATGACAAAGGTGAGGGCTCCGAAAAGGCCGCCGACAAAGATCGCCGAACCGAGGAAGGCGAAGTCGGTGGAGAATGTCGGACGGTCCATATGGCCGAGGTTGTGGGCGGCTTTGCGTAGTTTTTCTTTGCGGCCCATGAGGGTTACGAGGTCGCCCGGACGGAGGACGGTCTCCGTCGTCAGAGGCACATCCTTGCCGCCTCGGGTGATGTCTTTGATGACCACTCCGTGCATGAAACTGCGGCGGAGGATGTTGCGCAGGTTCTTGCCTCCACCTTTACGCTTGGAGATGCGCACCGGCACTTTCTCTACCGGGAAAGTCAGCAGCTCGGTGTCCATCACTTCAGGTCCGACAACCTGGGCGATGTCGTTGGTCATGAACTCGCGGCGCCCGGTGAGCACGATGGTGTCGCCTTGGTGGATGATTGTGTGCGGTTTGGCGGTTTTTATTTTGCCTCGGGTACGAACGCGTTCTATGAAGGCATAGACACCGGCAGCGCGCAACATTTCTTCGGCTTCGAGCACCGACATTCCGCCGGCGAAGGCTTTTCCGGTCGCTTCATATGCACGGAAGGAAACGTGACGCATGGCGTTTTCGTTGGCGGGGTCATTTTCCCAGTCGTTACCCCGCTCTTCGGCCTCCATTTCCGCGGTGAGTTTTTTCACCTTGTCAAGTCCTCCGAGGAGTTTCGGGCCGAAGTTGCCAAGGATGATGACCGTGCCGAGTGTTCCGAAAATATATGTAACGGCGTAACAGACCGGAATCATTGAAACATTCTGCTCAATCTGTCCTTTGGACATAGGCAGGCGGCTGATAGCGTCGCCACCGACACCGATGAGGCTCGAGCACGTCTGCGAGCCACCGAAGAGGCCTACAGCTTCGCCGGGCGAATAACCCATAACCCAGGCCATTGCCAGCACGGCTCCGAGACACATCGAACTCATGAGCACGGCGAAAAGCACCTCCTTGAGACCTTCCCCGCGAAGAGAAGCAAAGAAGTGAGGACCCACGCTGTAGCCGATGGAGAAGAGGAACATCATGAAGAACACGCTCTTTATCTGGCCCGACAGGGGTATGTCCATCTGCCCGACGAGCACGCCGACAAGGAGCACGGCCGTCACGGGGCCGAGCGAAAAGTTCTTGTATTTTAGGTTCCCGAGCCAGAAGCCCACTCCGAGGGTGAGGAACAGCGGCACGGCCGGGTTATCGCGAAGTAGCTGTATGAGATATTCCATAAGGGATGAATTATATTATCTTAACAAGCGATTGAGTATAAATGTTGAAAAATATGCATATGCGCAAAACATCCGAGCGGATAAATTTGTATAATTAATGAGAAAAAATTAACTTTGTGGCACCTAAACATAAGCACAAAACCAAACTGAATATATCATGGACAACAAACAACTTTTAGACGAAGTAACCGCAAAAGCCAAAGTTTGGCTTGGCGACGGCTACGACGAAGAAACCAAGACCGAAGTGAAGCGCATGCTCGACGCCGACGACAAGACGGAGCTTATCGAATGCTTCTACAAGGACCTCGAGTTCGGCACGGGCGGTCTGCGCGGCATCATGGGCGCTGGTTCGAACCGCATGAACATCTACACCGTCGGTGCAGCAACCCAGGGACTTGCCAATTACCTCAAGGAAGCCTTCAAGGATCTGCCCCAGATTTCCGTTGTTGTAGGCCATGACGTTCGTAACAACTCGCGCAAATTCGCCGAAATGGTGGCCAACATTTTCTCTGCCAACGGCATCAAGGTGTACCTGTTCGAGGACTTCCGTCCGACTCCCGAGCTCTCCTTCGCCATCCGCAAACTCGGTTGCCAGAGCGGCGTGAACATCACCGCTTCCCACAACCCCA
>CAYNHP010000101.1:0-5271 GCA_964397235.1 uncultured Bacteroides sp.
TCGTCGAGGAGCTGGGCGATGCGCTCGCGGGCGGTGTATTTGCCGCGTTCGTGCTGCTTTTCGATTGCTTTTTCACCGCCACCGAGACGCGCTTCGTTACGTAGCTCGATTAATTCTTTTACTTTTTCAAGCTGGCTGCTCATATATAATATGTGTATGAGGTTTAGACTTATTTGTTGGGGTCTTCGCAGAGTTCAATCAGCGTACCAACGGTGGATTTGGGGTGAAGGAAAGCGATGTTGAGACCTTCGGCACCCTTGCGGGGAGCTTTGTCGATGAGACGGCAACCCTTGGCCTCTACTTCGGCAAGTGCGTTTGCCACACCATCCTGAACGGCGAAAGCGATATGCTGAATACCACCGCGACCGCCGTTGGCGGCGATGAATTTTGCGATGGCGCTGTCGTCGGAGGTTCCTTCGAGGAGTTCGAGTTTGGTCTGTCCAACCTTGAAGAATGCTGTGCGTACTTTCTGGTCGGGTACTTCTTCGATTGCGAAGCATTTGAAACCGAGCATGTTTTCGTAGAAGGGGATAGCTTCTTCCAGCGAGGGCACTGCGATGCCGATGTGTTCAATATGGGAAATATCCATAATAGGGTGATAAAGAGGTTAATATAATCTTAAAGAACAAACGGAATTGCTCCGTTGAAATCCCGTGTTTGTAGCCGGGATTGCGCAGGGTGCAGTTCCGTGTGCAAATTTAAGAAAAATTTTCAGATGTCGGTGTACGATATCGAAAAAATTTAATCGTTGTTGATGGGGAAGCTACGCGTGAAGGCGTCTTTGAAGGCCACCATTGTTTCTGATGCGGACAGGGGCAGCGGACGGATGCGCTCCTGAATCAGAGCGAGCATGTGGTCGTTGTCGTGCGCCATAACCTTGATAAGGATGTCGTACTGGCCTGCTACGATGCTGCAGTCCACCACTTCGGGGATGCTCTCGAGCTGGGCAACGACGTCGTCGATCTGAGTTCCGGGAAGAAGGTTCAGACCCAGGTAAGCTGAAACGGAGTAGCCGGCAGCTTCGGGGTCAACCAGACAACGGGAACCGGTGATAACTTTGGACGCTAAAAGGCGCTGAACACGCTGGTGAACTGCAGCCCCGGAAACGCCATAATCACGGGCAATTTCAAGATAGGGAGTGCGTGCATTTGCTACGAGAGCACGCAGGATGGTGAGGTCGAGATTGTCAAAAAATTGACGTGGCATATCAGATTTTGGTTAAGTAAATTTTAGGTATTTAGTTTACGCTACAAAGTTATACAAAATCTCGGAAAGCGGCAAAATAAAATAGCACAAATCCTACCAAAAGGCCAATTTTCGGCACTAATGAGAGGACTTTTGGGCATTTTTTCAAGAAATATGCCAACGAATCGGCATTTTCAGTCGCGTTGTGAGCACTAACGGACCCTTATTATCATTTTTTCACAGACTCGGCCAGCAGCCGGAAGGTGAGGCGATGGAGCGGAGAGACTCCATGAAGTGCGATTCCATCTCGATGGGCCTTTGTGGGATATCCCTTGTTGATGTCCCAACCATAGAGAGGGTACTCCTGATGAAAACGTGTCATCAGCATATCTCGGTGGGTCTTGGCCAATATGGAAGCAGCGGCTATGTTGGCGAAGCGACTGTCGCCCTTGACAAAGGTCTGATGGGGAATATCTTCAAAGGGTTTGAAACGGTTTCCGTCTACAATGATTGCTCCCGGGCGGACGGCGAGCTGACTGAGGGCGCGATGCATCGCTTCGATTGAAGCATTTAGGATATTGATGCGGTCAATTTCCTGAGCGCTGACCTCCGCAACAGCCCAGGCCACAGCCTCGTTCATTATAATTCCACGCAATTCCATACGACGCGCTTCGGACAGCTGTTTGGAGTCGGTGAGCCATGGGTGGCTGAAGGTGTCGGGCAAAATGACCGCAGCGGCCACCACGGGGCCGGCCAGGCAACCGCGTCCGGCTTCGTCACATCCCGCTTCAAGCACTCCGGCCTGAAAGCAGGGAGGCAGTGGTTGGGCAAGTTTGCGGGGAGGCATGTCAGAACTCGGAGGAGGTGTGAAACTTGATTTTGGGGAAGTCGTTCTGAGCCATAGTGAGTACGAACTGCGAGTCGGCCAGGAATACGTCGCGCCCCTCACGGTCGAGGGCCATGAACTGATGCTTGCGTTTTTTAAACGCTTCAAGCGCCTGGGGGTCATCGCTCTCAATCCAACAAGCCTTATACATGGACATCGGTTCCCAACGGCACTGGGCCCCGTACTCGTGAAGCAGGCGATACTGAATCACCTCGAATTGAAGCTGCCCGACGGTGCCGATGACCTTGCGGCCGTTGAACTGATGGTGGAAGAGCTGCGCAACGCCTTCGTCCATCAGTTGCTGGATACCCTTCTCAAGCTGTTTGGCCTTCATGGGATCGGTATTTTCAATGTACATGAATATTTCTGGCGAGAAGCTGGGCAAACCCTTGTAATGCAGTTCTTCGCCGGCGGTCAGCGTGTCGCCGATTTTGAAATTGCCCGTATCAGGGATGCCGACAATATCGCCGGGATATGCCTCGTCGACAATGCTTTTCTTCTGAGCCATGAAGGCTGTGGGTGCGGCAAATCGCAATGTTTTGCCCGAGCGCATGTGCTTGTACGGCGCATTGCGTTCGAACTTGCCCGAGCATACCTTCACGAAGGCTATACAGCTTCGGTGATTGGGGTCCATGTTGGCATGGATTTTGAAAACGAATCCGCTGAAGTTCTCTTCTTCTGGTTTAACCTCTCTTTCTATGGCCTGGATGGGCTTGGGAGCAGGGGCAATTTTTACGAAACAGTCCAGGAGTTCCTTTACGCCGAAGGTGTTGAGAGCCGAACCGAAGAAAACAGGGGCAACCTTGCCCTCAAGGTACGCCTTTTCGTCGAACTCGGGGTAAACTCCCTCAATGATTTCGATGTCCTCGCGCAGTTGGGTTGCATCCTGTTCACCGATGACCTCGTCAATGCGCGGGTCGTTTATGTCGGCGATTTCCACTCGTTCGGTTGCGCGTTGCTTATCGGGGGTGAAGAGATCGAGCGATTTCTCATATATATTATAGACGCCCTTGAATTTCGCACCTATATTAATAGGCCACGACAAAGGGCGCACGGCAATCTTGAGCTCGGCTTCGAGCTCGTCTAGAATCTCGAAGGGGTCGCGGCCCTCGCGGTCGAGCTTGTTTACGAAAATTATAACCGGTGTGTTGCGCATGCGGCACACTTCCATCAGTTTCCGCGTCTGGGTCTCAACGCCTTTAGCAACATCGACAACTATGATGACACTGTCAACGGCGGTCAGAGTACGGTAGGTGTCTTCAGCAAAGTCCTGGTGACCGGGGGTGTCCAGGATGTTGATTTTATAGTCGCCGTAATTGAAGCCCATTACGGAAGTAGCTACCGAAATGCCACGTTGCTTCTCGATTTCCATCCAGTCGCTGGTGGCTGTCTTTTTTATCTTATTCGACTTTACTGCGCCGGCGATGTGGATTGCGCCGCCGAAGAGGAGTAGCTTTTCGGTGAGGGTTGTCTTACCGGCATCGGGGTGCGATATGATAGCGAACGTACGACGACGTGAAATTTCGTCAGTGAGGGTTGACATTATATTATTTATTGCTGAGGATTTCTGAAATACATTTATGCAAAGAATCGCGCCAATGGGGCACGTCGCCCCCGAACACCTTCTTGATTTTGGATTTGTCGAGGACTGAGAAGCGAGGGCGAACGGCGGCAGCAGGGTAGTCGGCCGTCTTTATAGCCGTTACATTGACTTTGGCACCGGCCTGACTGCAAACCTCCTTGCCAAAATCGTACCATGAGGCGGAGCCATCGTTGGAGTAATGATAGATTCCCGCGGGAATAGTGGGGGAGTGGAGGATATCCTTGATGGCCTGAGCCAGGTCACCGGCGTAGGTCGGGGTTCCGGTCTGGTCATCGACAATCCGCAAATCCTCCCCTGCAAGTGCCTTTGAAAGAATACTTCTGACGAAATTTTTGCCTTGGGCCGAGTATAGCCAACCGGTACGAATAATGATACTATCGGGCGCCTCGGACATTAGCAAACGTTCGCCCTCGGCTTTAGACGAGCCGTAGACCGAGAGCGGGTTGACAATATCATCTTCTGTATAAGCGCAGGCTTTATCACCGTCAAACACATAATCTGTTGATATGTGGATTATCCGGAAACCGTATTTGCAGGCAAGACGAGCCAACTTTCCGACACCTGCAGCATTGACGTCGTAACAAGCCTCAACATCATTTTCAGCACGGTCGACAGCCGTATAGGCCGCGCAGTTGACCACAACTTCAGGGCCGAAGGCCTTGATTGCCGATTCCATGGATGCTTCGTCGGTCAGATCGAACCGGGCATGATCAGCAAAAAAAGTGTCTTTCGGATTCAGACACTTCTTCAGTTCGAGTCCCAGCTGACCGGATGCACCGGTGACCAACACCTTCATATCAGCCGAATTTACTGATCTTGCGCAGTTGAGGTTCGTTGATAATTTTGATTCGGCGCCCGTCGACGATGAGAATCTTTTCAGCCACGAAGGTCGAAAGGGTGCGGATTGCGTTGGCCGTGGTCATGTTGGAAAGATTTGCCAGATCTTCACGGGCCATATAAATCTTGAGTGTCGTTTCATCATCCTCGTAACCATAGTTATCGAGGAGCACAATCAGAGCTTCAGCCAGGCGCCCGCGGATGTGCTTCTGAGTGAGGTTCACAATCTTGGTGTCCGACCCGCCGAGGTTGCGCGAAAGCTCATGGATAAAGAACCAGGCAAGTTGTATGTTGTTCATTATCATTTCCTTAACCAATGTCAGGGGTAATGCTCCGAGCGTTGAGGCTTCGAAGGCGCTGGCACTGGACACATAAGGCTCGTTGGCAAAAAAGGCCCGATAACCGAAGTACTGCACCGGCCGGATGAGGCGCAAAATCTGCACGCGTCCGCCGATACCCGCTTTCGTCTTCTTTACCTTCCCTTTCAACAAACACCATAAGAACTCCGGCTCATCTCCTTCGGCGTATATGAGCTGATTCTTCTTGAAAGTATGAATCTTGATATTATCAGTAATAAGACGCTTTTCTTCCGGGGACAGGATGGACCAAATGTCCGCCATATCCTCGGTCATCACTTTCTGAAGGGCTGCTTTAATCATTATGTGCTTTTAAATGATGTTTTATAACATGCAAAGTTACGATATTTTTTTTGATAAACCAACATTTTTGCCCAAATACCATCCACCACCCTCAAAAAACA
>CAYNHP010000102.1:0-5258 GCA_964397235.1 uncultured Bacteroides sp.
CGGGCGGCGCCCATCTTAATCTTCTAATCTCTAATCTTCTAATCCAATTCGGCCCCGCCCTTAAATTGTGGCCGAACGCAGTGAGGCTACAAATCAATAACCCCTTAACCTTTTAAACCCCATAACCTTTGAATTTTGCCCGAAAAATCAAATTGAATATGAGAATCAGACTTTTTTGGACACTATGCTTGCTGCTTGCGGGGGCACTCGCCGCCCGGGGGCAGAAGGTGTACTCCACCAACGCCGAGTATCGCGCCGACGTGAAGGTGTATGTGGTTGATAAAGAGTACCGTGCGGACCTGGTGGTGTACAAAGAAAGCGCGGACTACCGCGCTCGCAAGGAAGAAAATAAGGGGCTGTGGTACTTCGTGGATGCCGAGTACCGTGCCGACAAGAAAATCTTCTTCGTCAACAGCGAGTACCGCGCCGACCTGAAGATTTTCTTCACCGATAAGCCCTACCGCGCCGGCTGGCGCAATAAGTCCAAGCAGCAGCTCATGTATTAGAACGTGAGTTTGCCGGAGACGATGTCGTCGACCATGCCTTCGTAGGGGGCTTCGGAGATGACTTTTTCGTTGTTGGCGCCTTCGTTACGCTGGTAGAAGATGTCGCCGAATTCGGGCACTACGTATTTGGGGTAGTTTTCATATTTTGCGCGGCTCTCCTCCATCAAGGGGATGTGCTCGTTCTGGTAGCAGACGGTGATTTCGGGGTGTTCCTGAACCCATTTGGGGAAGAAAATCACGCCGTGGAGCTTGTTTTCGGCGGGCATGAAGTTGAGGCTCACATCGGTGCCGGTGGGTTCGGTCCACGAAATTTTGTACACGCCGTCGGTAAGTTTCACGATGTCGGCTTTCTGGTCGCGTACCCAGCGGCCGCCGACCATACCGCTGTGGATACGGTAGTCGACCGTGTTTTCGTTCTTTACATAGAGTTCGTACATCCAGCCGTTGGCGTAGGTGTAGATGAAGTGAGATCCAATAAATTTATCCATAATGCTTATTTTTTATTTTCTGCATATAAAACGCCTCTGGGCGTCGGAATAATTGTGCTGTAAAGTCCATAAAATTGTTCCCTGCGGCCCAAAATACTCCTCCTTATGGAGGTGGTGAACTCCGGTTCACCACAACAGCCCCCGGCGGTAATTCTACAGTTGGGTTTGCGAGGTTCAAAATGAGTAGCGGCCGTTGGCCGAATGTTTGTGGCGAGCAGGAGCTCGCCACCTCCATAACGTTGCCGACTCCGGAAGGTCGTGAGACCTCCCCTCCAATTTTTAAATTTGCGTCCATGAGGATGTTTGCTGGTTACTTCTACCGGTGGTTTTGCGCACGGAGTCACAGAGGCACGGAGATTTTATGAGAATTTTGGGAGAGCTTGGAGTATTTTCTCCGTGGCTCCAATTCTCCGTGCGCAAATTTTGCCGAGGTTCAAAATGAGTAGTGGCCTTTGGCCGAATGTTTGTGGCGAGCGGGAGCTCGCCACCTCCATAACCGCCCCAGGCATTATGACATCGCCTTTGGCGCTTGCGAAGCAAGTCATCGCCTTTAGGCGCTTGCGAAGCAAGTCATCGCCTTTAGGCGCTTGCGAAGCAAGAATTATGCATTATGCATTATGAATTATGCATTGGATTAAAAGCATTGTGCATTGGATTAATTGTGCTATCTTTGTGGCATGAAGAATGAGAGCTTTGATCCGAAGGATGTGTTCGCCAGCGCGTATGTGCGCGGGGGCGGCCGACGGTCGTTCTACGTGAGCGAAAATGCTCTCATTTATGTGGCGGCGGGTCGACTGGAGGTGCTGGTGGACGGGGAGCGTGTAGCCACTTTCGGGCGCGGAGAGTGCCTGTTCGTGCGCAAGGACCACGGCATCACCCTGGTGAACGAGCCCACCGAAGGGGTTGATTATCACCTGTCGGTGTTCCTATTTTTCCGGCGCCGGGAGCTGCTGGACTACTACCGGACGCTGCACGACACCGACCTGCCCCGGAGCGTGGAGCGCAGCCACCGGTGCTACCTGAGCATTCCGCGGTCGTCGTTGCTGACGAGCCTGTTCGAATCGTTCAGGCCCTACTGGACCACGGGCGAGAGGCCCGAGGCACACTGGTTGCGCATGAAGGTGCTGGAGGCCATCCGCCTGCTGTTGTTGCAGGACGCGAGCGTGTACGCGTCGCTGTTCGACTTTGCGGGGCAGTGGCGCCGCGACATCATGGAGTTCATGGAGGAGAACTACCGCTACGACCTGAGTGTGAGCGACATGGCCCGCTACACGGGCCGGAGCCTCTCGACGTTCAAGCGCGACTTCGCGCGCCTGAGCGACCTCTCGCCGGGGGGCTGGGTGATGGACCGGAGGCTGCGCCAGGCACGCCATCTGCTCGAAAGCACCGACTGGCCAGTGTTCAAGGTTATGACGGCCGTGGGGTTCAGGAATTTTTCGCATTTCAGCCGGCGCTATAAGGCCCGGTTCGGGCATACGCCGCGTCAGACGCGCTGAGATAATTCGGGCTACGGGGCCGCTTGCACAATAAACGGGCGAAATTTCAGTTATATAAGTGGCGTCCTATCTCCCACGCCTTTTCCTGCATGAAAAATTTTCTTCGAATCATAGTTCTTTCTCTTCTGGCCGGGTGCGCCGTCGCTGCCTACGGTCAGAAAAACGAGTTTAACCCCATCGAGACGGGTGTTACGTCGCTGAGCATTGCGCCGGACGCCCGCGGCGCGTCGATGGGCGACATCGGTGCGGCCACCGACCCCGACGCTAACTCGCAGTTCTGGAACCCCTCCAAATACGCCTTCGCCTACAGCCAGGCGGCCGTGTCGCTCAACTATACGCCTTGGTTGCGCAAGCTGGTGAACGACATCTTCCTGGCCGACCTCATGGCCTACTATAAGATAGGTCGCGACGACAACCAGGCCATCAGCGCGTCGCTGCGCTACTTCTCGCTGGGCGAGGTGACCACCCGCGAGACGGGCGGCATGGTAGGCCAGACCCTCAACCCCTACGAAATGAGCTTCGACGTGGGCTACTCCCGCAAGCTGTCGGAGAAATTCTCCATGGGCGTTGTGTTCCGCTACATCTACTCCGCCCTGGGATTCTCCGAGAGCTACGCCGGCGACCAGAACACCGGCGCCTCGGCATTCTCGGCCGACATCTCCGGCTACTACACCACCTACCCCATCATCGGGCGCAACGAGTGCCAGTGGTCGTGGGGCTGGAATATTTCCAACATCGGCTCCAAGGTGAGCTACGACGGCGGCGAGAATCCGGCATTCCTGCCCACCAACCTCCGCCTCGGCACAACCTTCATGTTCCCCCTGGCCGACTACCACACCCTGGCCCTGTCGCTGGACCTGAACAAGCTGCTGGTGCCCACCAAGCCCCGCCGCACCGACTTCCCCGACGGCATCGAGGGCGAGACGGAGTATGTCGACAAGCTCGAGGACTGGAAGAACATGTCGCCGATTACGGGCATCTTCAAGTCGTTCTCCGACGCCCCCGGCGGTGCGGGCGAGGAGCTTAAGGAAATCAATATTTCCTTCGGCGCCGAGTACTCCTACAACAACCAGTTCTTCCTCCGCGCCGGCTACTACTACGAGAACGAAATCAAGGGCAACCGCCAGTACTTCGGCATGGGCGCCGGTTTCTCGCTAAACGTGGTGCGCCTCGACGCCTCCTACATGCTGGCCACGGCGCAGACCTCTCCGCTGGACCAGACCCTGCGCTTCACTCTCACATTCGACATGGACGGCCTGCGCGACCTCCTCGGAAAACGCAAGTAAAGCCCCCAAAACTCAATCTGTCAACTTGACAACTTGACACCTTGACCCCAAAAAAATTAAAAAATGAACATCCCATTCCGAATCGGCAACGGCTTTGATGTGCACCGCCTCGTGGAGGGCCGGCGCTGCATCATCTGCGGGGTCGATATCCCATATAGCAAAGGGCTGCTGGGTCATAGCGACGCCGACGTGGCCCTCCACGCCCTCTCCGACGCCCTGCTCGGCGCCGCAGCCCTGGGCGACATCGGCCTCCACTTCCCCGACACCGACGCCCGCTGGGAGGGTGCCGACTCGCGTGTGCTCCTGCGTGAGGTGGTGGCCATCCTGGCCAGGGCTGGATATGTGCCTGTAAATGTGGACCTTACCATCATTGCTCAGGCGCCGAAGATGTTGCCCCATATTGCCCAAATGCGCGCCAATGTGGCCGCCGACCTCGGTCTTGAGGCCGACTGCGTGAGCGTCAAGGCCACCACCACCGAGAAGCTCGGTTTCACCGGCCGTGGCGAAGGCATCGCGGCCCAAGCCACAGCCCTGATTGCCCGCATCTGATGGCTCTGAAGCAACTCAAAGGCCATGTTGCCCTCCTGGGGGCCAATACCTGCTGGGGGTTGATGGCACCCGTGGCCAAACTGGTGCTCACGGCCGGAATAATTTCTCCGCTGGTCCTTACCGACTGCCGCATCGTGGGTGCGGCTATTCTTTTTTGGCTCCTTTCGCTGCTGACGCCCCGCGAGCATGTGCCCGCGGGCGACCTTGCGCGCCTGGCCGGCGCCGGTATGCTCGGAATCCTCTTCAACCAGGGGTGTTACATCTTCGGGGTGGGATTCACCTCGCCCTCCGAGGCTTCCATAATCACCACCACCATGCCCATGTGGGTTATGGTGCTGGCACGGATAATCCTCGGCAATCCCATCACGCTGTTCAAGGCCCTCGGCATAGGCCTCGGCGCGGCGGGAGCGGTGATGCTCGTGTTCTCGTCGGCCTCCGGCTCGCGTGGATCCGACCCGATGCTGGGCGACATGCTGGTGCTCACGGCCCAGCTATCCTATGCCCTCTACCTGACCCTTTACAAAAACTTTCTGCAACGCTATTCGTTGGTAACGATGATGAAGTGGATGTTCACCTTCGCCGCCGTGGCCATCCTCCCCTTCTCGGCCTCCACCCTTGCGGCCACCGACTGGGCCGCCCTGACGCCGACGCTGTGGGGCGGCGTGGGATTTGTGGTGATAATGGGCACCTTCGTAGCCTATATCCTGATGATGACCGGCCAGAAGCTCCTGCCGCCGACAGTGGTGGGCATCTACAACTACTTCCAGCCCATCGTGGCCACGTGTGTGGGCCTGTGGCTGGGCCTGGACAGCTTCTCGGCCACCAAAGCCATGGCCATGGTGCTCATCTTCGCCGGCGTCTACATGGTCACCATCGGCACCAAAAGCAGAGCTAATGCATAATGCATAATTCATAATTCATAATGCATAATTC
>CAYNHP010000103.1:0-5186 GCA_964397235.1 uncultured Bacteroides sp.
GAACATTGTGGCCGAACGTAGTGAGGACCTAAAACCTAAAACCTAAAACCTAAAACCTAAAACCTAAAACCTAAAACCTAAAACCTAAAATGAACAACACACTCAAATTCAAGCCCGAATGGTTCGCCATTCTCAACCGCCGGAGCGCCGAAGTGCGCGACGACGTCATCGCAGCCGTAACCGTCTACTTCTACACCGGAGCCGAACCCGACTTCACCGACGACGCCCGGTGCCTGGCCTTCGACTTCATCCGCCACGAAATCGACACCTCCCGCTCCCGCAGCAGAAAAAACCGGGAGCGACAGCCTGCCGACTCTCCGGAGCTTGCGGCAGTCGCCAAACCGGCGGACCCCGAAGTCCCCGCCGACGAACTCACCGCCATCGTTGACTACTGGAACGAAGCCATGGAAGGAAAAGCAATCCAGCCATTCCATGCCTTAGAGCACGGCTCAATGGTAGAGAAGAACGTCCGCACCTGTCTTGACGAGCATGGCATCGACGCCGTGCGCCGCGTAATCGACACAACCGCCGCCTCCAAGCATTTCAATGAGAATTGGGGCCTGATAACCTTCCCCTACGTCTTCAACCCCGACAACTTCCTCCGCATCCTCCTCAACCCCCTCCCGTCCCCCGACGCCGCGTGAAAACGCCCAAAAACGACCTCGGGATTAATCACGTTTATTCTCGATTAATCAGGATAAATCAGGATAAATCGAGATAAATCAGGATAAATCTCGATTAATCCCGATAAATCGGACAAGTCTCACTGGTTGGTGGGCAGGAAGGTGAAGGCCACGGCGGCCATCAGGCATACAAAGGCGGCGATGTGGTTCCAATGCAGCTTCTCGCCCTGAAAGCAGAAGATGGCCACGATGGTGAACACAGTCAGAGTGATAACTTCCTGAATGATTTTGAGTTGGAACAGGCTGAAAGGACCTCCGTTCTCGCGGAATCCCATCCGGTTGGCCGGTATCATGAAGCAGTACTCCAGCAGCGCGATGCCCCACGACACCAGAATCACCACATAGAGCGGCCAGTTCTTCGAAATGCCGGCACTCTGCATCTTCAGGTGGCCATACCACGCAAAGGTCATAAATACATTGCTGATTATCAGCAGGACAATCGTTGCAATAGCGGATTTCATTTTTTATCTCTGTATTTTAAAAATATACCTTCAATATGATATTGTTTATCCCCGGCCAGCTCGTTGACGAAAGCGTGAACCTCGGCCCCGTGATGTGGGAAAGCTTCGGAGAACCACCGCAGGTCTACCCGCCCGTAGTCCTGAAGCCATTTGGCAAGGAGCTCGCGGGCGCGTTCGGCGTCGAATTTGGGAATCCCGCGGCCGGCCCGGCACACATCGCATTTGCCGCAGGCCTCAGCCTCCTGCCCGAAGTAGCGCAGCATGCGCTGCACGCGGCAGCTCGAGTCGTCGAACACAAAGTCCTTCATGGCGCCGAGGCGCTCGCGCATTTTCTCCTTACGGCGGTCGTAGACCTCGGGCTCGATGATGAGGCTTTCGCCGGGGTGGCGGTTGGTCAGGAAGTAAATGTAGGGCGTGTCGCGGCGCGGGATGAAGGTGATGATGTGGCGCCGGCGGAAGTCGATGAGTATCTGATAAATACGCTCCTGAGGCATCTGCGTCAGGTAGGCCAGACGACTTTCGGATATGAACACTTCGTCCGTAAAGAGGCCCGTATAGTTGCGCAGGAGCACCTCCAGAAGCAGGTCCTCCTCGGCGGTAAGCTGCAGGTCGTAGAGCTCGTGACGCTGAAGCAGAATCCGCACGCGGGCCTGGGTGGCCACTTCGGAGGTGAATTCGATGTACTGCGCCCGCTGCAGGATACTTATGGAGCCCATCACCTTGCGCAGGTCCATGCCATAGCGGCGGCACATCTCCTCGGGGTCGAACTCGCACAGCAGGCGGAAACCCTCGCCCATGGCCACGTTCAGGAACCGGCAGATTTCGTCGTAGGTGTGGCGCACGAAGTCGAGCGGGGGAAATGCGTCGGCCAGGCGACGCCCGAAGATGCCCTTGTCGTAGTTCGTGGCCAGCAGCACGGCCAGCGAGGGCTCGCCGTCGCGTCCCGCGCGTCCTGCCTCCTGATAGTATTCCTCCAGCGTGGAGGGCATGTCGAAGTGGAGCACCAGGCGCACGTCGGGCTTGTCGATGCCCATGCCGAAAGCGGTCGTGGCCACAATGGCGCGCACCTCCCCGCTGTGCCAGGCTTTCTGTGCGGCGTCCTTCTCCTCCGGACTCATGCCTGCGTGGTAAGGCGCCGCGGTGATACCCGCTCCGGAAAGATATTCCACGAGTTCGCGCGTCTTCTTGCGCGAACGCACGTACACGATGGTGCTCCCCGATGTGCGCGTAAGCACCTGCAGGGCCTTTTCGTACTTGTTTTCGCAATGACGCACCAGGAAAGAAATGTTGGGACGCTCGAACGACTTGGAGAAAATGTTCGGGCGCCGCATCTCCAGCTTGTCGGCTATGTCCTTCACCACCTCAGGCGTGGCGCTGGCCGTCAGGGCCATCATGGGCACGTCCGGGAACATTTCCCGCAGCACGGCGATGCGCAGGTAGGCCGGACGGAAGTCATAGCCCCACTGCGAAATGCAATGGGCCTCGTCCACTACGATGAGGCTCACATCCCACATGCGCAGCTGAGCCATAAAGCGCTCGGAGCCAAGACGTTCGGGGGCGATGTAGAGGAGTTTTACCTTGCCCTGACGGCAGCGCTCCATGGCGTAGTCGGCCTCCCCGCGGGTCATGCCCATGTATATGGCGGCGGCGCGGATGCCGTGGCGCTTGAGGTGATTCACCTGGTCCACAATCAGCGAAATCAGAGGAGAAATGACCACAGTCACGCCCTCCGACATCAGCGCCGGAACCTGAAAGGTAATCGATTTGCCGCCCCCGGTGGGCATCAGGGCTATGGTGTCGCGTCCGCGCAGGATGCTCTCTATGATTTCGCGTTGCAGCGGGCGGAAAGTGTCGTAACCCCAGTATTTGTGGAGCACCTCCGCCGGGTCGACCTCGCCGAGGTAGTCTTCCTCCTCGAAGTCGCGGTTGCCGTCGGCGCTGAAATCGTAAGTGCCGTGGGGGTCGGAAATCGGTGGCATGTCAGTCGACGGTTGCACGTATCTGCTTCACCAGCAGCTGGAGGCTCGAGGTGGCGTTGTGGTGGGTGTTTTCCTCTATGGTGTAGCAGATGTTGAACGGTTTGCCCGAATGGATATGTTCGAAATAAGACGCCATGTTGAAGGCGATGCCGTTGATGACGCGTCCCGAGGTGTCGTCCACCAGCTCAAGCTTGATGTGTTCCATGTTGCGGCCCACGAGCTTGGAGGTGCCGAAGTCTTTCACTCGGCGGGTGCAGAAGGTGGGCTTGCGGTTGCCGGGACCGAAGGGGTTGAACAGGCGCAGGGTCGACACGAATTCGGGCGTTATTTCAGAGAAGGTGAGGAAGGCGTCGATGTCGATTTGGGGCGTCATCTGCTCCGGCAGGATATTCGAGGCCACATACTCCTCGAAGCGACGCGTGAATTCGGGTATGTTCTCCTCGCGGAGCGAAAGCCCCACGGCGTAGGTGTGGCCGCCGAAGTTTTCCAGCAGGTCGCGCGCCGACTCTACAGCCTTGTAGATGTCGAAGCCCTGAACGGAGCGCGACGAGCCCGTGGCGAGGCCGTTGGAGAGGGTCAGGACCACCGACGGCTTGTAGTAGAGCTCGGTCAGGCGCGAGGCCACGATGCCGATGATGCCCTTGTGCCAGTCCTTGTTGTAGATTACTATGGAGCGCTTGGGCGAGTGCACTTCCCCGCGTGCTTCGAGGATTGCATTGGCCTCCTCGGTGATGCGTTTGTCCAGTTCTTTGCGGTCCTTGTTGTACTGGTCGATTTCGAGGCTGCGCCGGTTGGCCTCCTTGGGGTCGCGGGCCACCAGAAGTTCCACGGCCTCGCGTCCGCTCTGCATGCGGCCCGACGCGTTGATGCGGGGGCCGATCTTGAACACTACGTCGTTGATGGATATCTCCTTGCCGCCCAGCCCGCAGGTGCGGATAATGGCGCGGAGACCAAGGTTGGGGTTGGTATTCAGACGTTTGAGGCCCATGTGGGCCAGCACGCGGTTCTCGTCGATCATCGGCACGATGTCGGCCGCGATGCTCACGGCCACCAGGTCCAGCATCGACTCCAGTTCGGCCGTGGCTATACCGTTGCTGATGGAGAAGGCCTGCATGAACTTGTAGCCCACGCCGCAGCCGCTCAGGTGAGGGCAGGGGTAGGTGGAGCCTTCGAGCTTGGGATTGAGGATTGCCGCGGCGGGGGGCAGCTCGTCGTCAGGCACATGGTGGTCGCAGATGATGAAGTCGATGCCTTTTTCCTTGGCATACTTGATTTCCTCGATGGCCTTGATGCCGCAGTCCAGAATGATTACCAGGCTCACCCCCTGCTCGGCCAGGTCGTCGATGCTCTTGCGCGAAATGCCGTAGCCCTCGTCGTAGCGCGTGGGAATATAAAAGTCGAGCTCGGAGTAGAAATTCTGCAAGTACCTGTAAACCAGTGCTACCGCGGTAGTCCCGTCCACGTCGTAGTCGCCGTAGATCATGATTTTCTCCTTGCTGCCCATGGCGCGGTTGAGGCGTTCAACGGCTTTGTCCATGTCGGGCATCAGGAAGGGGTCGTGGAGGTCGCGCAGCGAAGGGTGGAAGAATTTTTCAGCCGCCTCAATGGTGGTGATTCCGCGTTGAACCAGCAGATCGCTCACCGGGGGGCAGTTGGCGAACCGGCGTGCCAGTTCGGCGCCGAGCTTCTGCTCTTCGGTGGTCAGGCGGGGGTAGTTCCATTTGCTGGTCATGGGCAGGTAGATTTTGCTCCGCAAAAATAATCAATTTCGCCCGCAATCGGAAATTTGCAGCGTTAAAAAATTTCAAGCCCCCACCGTGGCCGCGCGTCGCCAAACCTCTAACTTCGGCATTTGGACGGTTCTACTTCGGAATAATGCGGGTAATCACATTCCGGCATGCCTGATTTATCGAGATTTATCGGGATTTAACGAGATTAAGCTCGATGAGTGGGCCGGCATGGGGTCCGCCCGGAAGCGCGTTGTGGGGAGGGAGGTGCGGACGGTAGGGGTTAGTACCAGTCGTGCTTTTCGTTGCGGTTGAGGGCTTCGATGCGGGCCATCT
>CAYNHP010000104.1:0-4771 GCA_964397235.1 uncultured Bacteroides sp.
GGCTCGATGCGCATAAGCTGGGTCATCAGGCCGTTGAGGATGTATTTGTAGTACTCGGCCTTGTAGGCGTCGGGGTTGTCGAGCAGCCCGATTTCAAGCAGCTTGGGATCAGCCAGATAATAGAGGGCGAAGAGGTCGGCGCGGGCTTCCTCGATGGTGGAGCCGTGGGCCTTGAGGGCGTCGGGGTCAACGCCGGGCAGGAGCTTGCCGGAGCCGTGGCCGAGGCACTCGTGGAGGTCGGTGTGGAGGTTGTCGGTGATGAACAGGTACTTGTCAAGCAGCTCGATGGTGGGTTGGTCAATGACGAATTCCTCGTTGAAACCATTGCCGTGCGAAGCCTCGTCGTAGGCCTGGGTGATGTTTTCGAGGGTTACGGACTTGGAGCCGTGGGCTGCACGGATCCAGTTGGCGTTGGGCAGGTTGATGCCGATGGGAGTTGCCGGATAGGAGTCGCCGGCGAGGATGGCGGCGGTGATAACCTTGGCCGAAACACCCTTCACCTTGTCCTTTTTGAACTGCGCGTCCACCGGACTGTGGTCCTCGAACCACTGCGCGTCGGCGCTGAGTTTCTCGGTGCGTGCGCTGGCCTCGAGGTTCTTGAAGTTGACGATGGATTCCCATGCGCCCTTCATGCCCAGGGGGTCGCCGTAGCTTTCGATGAAGCCGTTGATGAAGTCCACCTGGCTGGCGGTGTCCTCGGCCCACTCGATGGAGTAACGGTCGAAGGTGGCCAGGTCGCCGGTAGTGTAATACTCAATGAGCGAGCGGATTATCTGACGCTGGGCATCGTTTTCGGCATAAACGGAGGCGCTGTCGAGGTTCTCGACGATTTTCTCGATGGCGGAGCTGTAGAGACCTCCGATTTTGTAAGGTTGCTCAACGATTTTGCCGTCTTCAAGCACCACGCGGGTGTTGAGGCCGTAGCTGATGGGGGTGGGGTCGTTGGGCTTCTTGATGCCGTTGTAATAAGCCTCCACGGCCTCCTGGGTTACGCCGGGGCCGTAAAGATTGTTGGCGGAGGTGACGATGAGGTCCTGGCCGGCGGCCTGGTTCACCTTCTTGGCGTCAAGCTCGGGGTTGAATATAAGTTCTACCAGCTCTTTGTAATTTTCGGGCAGCTCCCCGGCAGGCAGAGCAGCCAGGCGCTCCTCGAGGAACCGGCGGCTGAAAGCGGGCACGAACTTGTCGTTGGAGTAGTGGTGGTGGATACCGTTGCCGAACCACACCTGCTTCATGTAGGTGTCGAAGGCCTTGAACTCGGGCAGCTCACGGTCGCCGTCGTAGCCTACATAGACCTTCTCGAGCATGTCGCGCATGGCCAGGTTGGAGGCGTGATTCTGATCCCAGAGGATGTCGCGGCCCCACAGGGCGGCTTCGTTCAGGAAGTAGACGAGTTTTTTCTGTTGGAGCGTGAGGTTCTCGAAGTCGGGAACTTTGTAGCGGAGCACCTCGATGTCGGCGAAGCGGTCGACCGTGTAGTCGAAATCGTCGGCAGCCGGTGCGTTGGTTTTTGTGCACATGGTTGTCGATATTGCAAATGAGGCCAGCAGGGCGCCCTTGCAGATTGTCTTGAAGTTC
This sequence comes from uncultured Bacteroides sp., assembly GCA_964397235.1. GTDB lineage: Bacteria > Bacteroidota > Bacteroidia > Bacteroidales > Muribaculaceae > CAG-873. The sequence goes on from CAYNHP010000104.1 coordinate 1,579, forward strand.
ATTTTATGATGGGTTTATTTATTTCTTGGGTCAAGATGTCAATTTGTCAATTTGTCAGTTTGACAATTTATCAGTTTGTGAGTGTGAAATCATTCCACATAAAGCACCAGCCCCTTGAGGTACTCGCCTTCGGGGTGGTAGATGTTGATGGGGTGGTCGGCCGGCTGGGTGAGCTGGTGGAGGATACGCACCTTGCGCCCGCTCTGGGCCGCAGCGCTGAACACCGCCAGGCGGAACTGCTCCTTGCTCACGGCCTGCGAGCACGAGAAGGTGAACAGGATGCCTCCGGGGGCAATTTTCTCGAAGGCTTTGGCGTTGAGGCGCCGGTAGCCCTGCAGGGCATTGCGTAGCGCACTGCGGTGCTTGGCGAAGGCCGGCGGGTCGAGCAGAATCAGGTCGTATTCGCCCTTGCCGATGGTGTCCAGGAATTTGAAAGCGTCCTCAGCGAAGGCTTCATGGCGGTCGGTGCCGGGGAAGTTGAGTTCGACGTTGGCGTTGGTGAGCGTGATGGCTTTGGCCGACGAATCCACCGACACCACCTTTTCAGCACCGCCGGCGAGCGCGTAGAGGGAGAAACCGCCGGTGTAGCAGAACATGTTCAGCACCTTGCGGCCGGCGCTGAACCGGCGCAGGAGTGCGCGGTTGTCGCGCTGGTCCACGAAGAAGCCCGTTTTCTGCCCCTTGAGCCAGTCCACATGGAAGCGGATTCCGTTCTCGGTGGCCTCATCGTGGCTGTAACGTCCTATAAGATAGCCGTTTTCCTGCTCAAGCTGTGCCTTGTAGGGAAGCGTGGTCTCGGACTTGTAGTATACGTTCTTGATACCGGCCTCTGGGAGTTCGGTCAGGCACCGTGCAATGGTCATGCGTGCGAAGTGCATGCCCGGGGAGTGGGCCTGCATCACGGCCGTGTCGCCGTAAACGTCCACCACCAGCCCCGGCAGGAAGTCGCCCTCGCCGTGGACCAGACGGAAGGCGTCGGTCTGCGCGTTGGGCAGATTCAGGGCCTTTCGCAGCCCTTGGGCGTTTTTGAGGCGTTCCATGAAGAAGCTCTCGTCGATTGCCCGGTCGGCGTCGAAGGTGAGCATGCGCACAGCGATGCTGCCTATCTGGAAATGCCCCACGCCCACCAGCCGGCCGTCGGAGGCCGCCACGGCCACAAGGTCGCCCTCTTCGATGCCGTCGCTCTCCTCAGGCATGCGCACCAGCGCGCCGGAGAACACCCACGGATGGAAGCGGTCGAGCGATTCTTCTTTTCCTTTGCGCAGCGGGAGGATGGGAAGGCCCGCGGCGGTTTTGCTGAACGGTCTCATTTTCATTTTATTAGCAGGCGATATATGTCATTGCCGTTGGCATAGACCAGCAGCAGGAGCAGGAAGGCGAAACCTATGGTGTTTGCCACTTCGAGGAATTTGTCCGACGGCTTGCGGCGCGTAATCATCTCCACGAGCAGGAAAAGAGTGTGGCCGCCGTCGAGTCCCGGAATGGGGATGATGTTCATGAACGCCAGAATGATTGACAGGAAGGCAGTTATCTGCCAGAAAGAGTACCAGTTCCAGGCGTCGGGGAAGAGGTCGCCGAGGGTGCCGAAGCCGCCCAGGCTCTGCGCCCCCTCCTTGGTGAAGACAAGTCCCAGGGAGCTGACGTAGCTCGACAGGCGCCCCGTGCCGATGTCCCAGCCGCGGGGTATGGCCTGGAAGAAGTTGTAGTTAACAGTCTCTATGTCAAATATTTCCACCGGGCTTACCATCTGGATGCCGATTTTGCCGTTGTCGTTGATAGCCACCTCCTTGACCATCGTCACGCCGTCGCGCTCGATCACCATCGGCACCGTTTCGTCCTTGTGGGCCATCAGCGCGGGCATGAATTCGGTGTACGAGGGTGTGGTGTCCGACGCCACGCTCAGGATGCGGTCGCCCTTCTGCAGGTCGGCCTTCGCGGCGCCCTCACCGGGCATCGCCTTAGCCACGACCACCGGAAAGCGCATCGTCATAGGCGCATAGTCTTTGCCCTTTGTTGCGATGGATTTCAACAGCCCGTCGGTGACGGTGATTTCAACCGGCTGGCCGTCGCGGAGCACGCCCACGCGCGCCCCCGGCTGGAGCATGTCCCAGGCCAGCTCGTAATCCTTGGCGTCCATGGGCTTGCCGTTGAGGCTCTGGAGGATGTCGCCGTTGCGGAAGCCCGCCTCCTGCAGTTCGGGGCTGAAGTCCATGCCCTCCTTCATGTTCTGGAACGGAATCACGCTGTCGCCCCAGTGGATGGCTATACCTATATATATAGCGATTGCGAGGATAAAGTTGAACACAACTCCGGCCACCATCACGCACAGGCGCTTCCATGCGGCCTGGCTGCGGAATTCCCACGGCTGGGGCTCGGCGGCGAGATCCTTGGCGCTCTGAGTTTCGTCCACCATGCCGGCGATGGCGCAGTAGCCGCCTAAAGGCAGCCAGCCCAGGCCGTAGATGGTGTCGCGCCAGGTGGGTTTGTCGGGATTCTCGACCGGTACGGGCTTGCCCACGCGGAAGGTGCGCAGTGCACGTTCCGAGCCGTCCTTCTTGTTCCATGCAACCACTTCCAGCGTGCCTTTCCGCGGGTTGTAGCGCAGAAGCGAGAACCAGGGGTTGAAAAAAAGATAGAACTTTTCGACCTTGACGCCGAAAAGTCTTGCAAAGAAGTAATGCCCGAACTCATGGATGGTCACAAGGATGACCAACGCGAGCACTAATTGGGCTGCTTTTATAAGTATTAACATAATAGTCAGTGAGTTATGGATTGTAATACCTCCTCGGCCAGTGCGCGGCTCTCGGCGTTGGAGGCTACATAGTCGTCCAGCGAGGGCGAGGCCACAAAAGTGGCGCGGTCGAGGGTGGTACGGATAATTCGGTAGATGTCGCCGAAAAGGATTGCTCCCTTGAGGAATGCGGCCACGGCAACTTCATTGGCGGCGTTGAAGGTGCAGGCGAAGGTGCCGCCCTTCTCGAGCGCTTCGTAAGCGAGAAGGATTGCCGGAAAACGCTCTGTGTCAACCTCTTCGAAGGTGAGACACGCCATCTTGTCCAGCGTCAGCGGCGCCGAGGCGCCCGGCAGGCGGGTGTGCTCCCCGAGGGCGTAGGCTATGGGCAGACGCATGTCAGGTACGCCGAGCTGGGCCTTGATGGCGCCGTCGTCGAACTCCACCATCGAATGGACGATG
>CAYNHP010000105.1:0-4588 GCA_964397235.1 uncultured Bacteroides sp.
ATATATGTGTCAGGTGGTGCGGCGGAGGGTTTCGGTGTAGAGGTCGATTTCGAGGAGGCGTTCGGGAATCTGGATTGTCTGGGGACAGTGGGACAGGCATGCTCCGCAACCTACGCAGCGGTCGGCCTGGCGGAGTTTGTCGACGTTTTTGTCGTAGGTGTAGAGGTAGGCGCGCCGTGCTTTGGCGTAGGATGCGTCGGATGGGTTGCGGGGGACGTTGTCTTCGGCCAGACATTTATTATAATGTGCGAATACGCCGGGAATGTCGACGCCATAGGGGCACGGCATGCAGTACTTGCAGTCGGTGCAGGGGATGGAGTTATCGGCGAGGATATCGAGGGCGGCACGCTCGAGGAATTCCATTTCGTCGGGGCTTACGGGCTCCAGGGGGCTGTAGGTGGCGATGTTTTCCTTGAGGTGGTCCATGTAGGTCATGCCGGAGAGGACTGTGAGGACTCCTTCGGGGGTACCGGCGAAGCGGAATGCCCAGGATGCGGGAGAGTCGTCGGGGCGCCGCTGCTTCATGCGTGCGGTGAGCTCGGGGGAGAGTTTGGCGAGCCGTCCGCCCAGGAGTGGCTCCATAATGATGACGGGGATTCCGCGGGCGGTAAGTTGGTCGTACATATACGAGGCGTCGGTCTCTTTGGAGTGGTTCCAGTCGAGGTAGTTGAGCTGAATCTGGACGAAGTCCCAGTGTGCACGCCCGTTGTCCATGAGCTGCATCATGTGGTCGAACATGTCCTTGTCGCCGTGGAAAGAGAAACCGAGGTTGCGGATACGCCCGGCTTTTTTCTGGTCTAAGAGCCAGTCGAGCAGGCCGTTGTCTTCGTAGCGGGCATTGTAAGTTTCGACGCCACCGCCACCGATTGCGTGGAGGAGGAGGTAGTCGACGTAGTCGGTACGGAGGTTGCGGAGTGAGTTTTCGAACATTTCCTGACCTTTTTCGAGGGGCCAGGTTGATGGGGCGAAGTTGCTGAGTTTGGTGGCGATGAAGTATGACTCGCGCGGGTGGCGGCTGAGTGCTTCGCCGGTTGCGGCTTCGGAGAATCCGCGGCAGTAGGCGGGACTGGTGTCGAAGTAGTTGATACCGTGGGCGAGGGCATAGTCGATTGACTCGTTGATTGCTTCCTGGTCGAGGGTAGGGTCTTCGCTGCCGTTGGCGAGTCCGAGGGTCGGGTAGCGCATGCATCCGTAGCCGAGGACGCTGACGGAATCGCCGGTGTTGGGGTTGGTGCGGTAGGTCATCTGCCCGTCGGCGTCGGAATCGGTGTCGGCCTCGGAGGATGTGTGCACGCCACATGATGCGAGGAAACCGGCGCCGGAGAGTATGCCGAGGTTGCGCAGGAATGTGCGCCGTGCGGGACGAAAATCGTTAATTTTTCCTTTCATTGGTCAAATTTTTTGGTGGACATCGCAAGCGACGACGTAGATTGCGGCCGTTTTGGCGGATAGCTGGCCGGCGGTGCCGCTGGGGCAGTGGAATTCGCAGTCGCCGCAACCGATGCAGCGTGATTCGTCGACGACGGGTCGGAGGCGGCCGTCGACCTCGACCATTTTGACGGCTTCGGTGGGGCAATGGCGCTCGCAGTTGCCGCAATGCTGGCCAAAAGCTGCGGAGATGCAGGTTTTGAGGTTGACTTTTGCGGTTCCGATTTTGATGGATGACTTTTCTTCGGGGGTGATGGGTATGATTGCACCGGCGGGACATACCTCCGAGCAGCGTGTACATTCGGGGCGGCAGAAGCCTGAGGTGAACTCCATGGTCGGCTGCATGAATGATTCGAACTTTGTGGAGGGCTTCAGGACGCCATTGGGGCACTGGCTGATGCATAGCTGGCATGCGGTGCAGTGGGAGGCGAGGTGCTTGAGGCTGATTGCGCCGGGGGGCACGGGTGCCTGGGATTTGCGGTGGGGTTGTTTCTGCTTGAGCGGTGCGAGGCCTCCGTCGGTGGTTTTGTCGGCGGCCTGAGCGGCGATAGCTGCCCCGGCGATGGCTACGCCTGTGAGGAATGCGCGGCGGGAGGTGTCGGGGGCGGTTTCGGCCTGCGCTACCGCTTTCACACCCGAGCAACGGCCGGGGGCGCGCCGGAAGCGGATTGCGCCCTGGGAGCAGGAGCCGATGCAATCCATGCAGGCCACGCAGCGGGAGTAGTCGATGCGGTGGTTCTTGGTGTCGATGCATTGACTTTTGCAGTGACGTCCGCAGCTTCCGCAACGGTTGCACTTATCGGTGTCGATGGTGACTTTGAAGAATGAGTAGCGGGAGAGGAAACCGAGGAGGGTTCCAACGGGGCAGACGTTGTTGCAGTAGCCGCGGCCTGTGCGTGTGGCGAAGATGACCACTACGAGGAGGGTTACTGCGGCTACTATGGCCACGGGCAGACTCCAGGCAGCGACGGGGGGCGCACCGGCCAGAATGTAGGTTCCGCCGGCGGCGGCATGCTCGGCGGCGGCGTCGACTCCGGCGCGCCATCCGGGCACGATGAACTGGCCGACCATGCGACCGTAAGCGCTATAGGGGTCGAGGATTCCGGCTATGGATGTGGCTATGATGCCCACCAGTCCGAGCACGAGGAGCACCACGAAGAAAGCGAAGAAGCCGAGGCGAAGCTTGGTGTTGGCGGGGGTGTAGCGGAACTGCCCTGCTCTGCGCTTGCGCTTGGGCGTGAACAGGTTGCGGATACGGATTATGATGTCCTTAAAGATGCCCAGGGGACATATTACGGAGCAGTAGATTCGGCCGAAGAGGTAGGTCAGCATGGCCAATATGGCTACTGCTATGAGGTTCACGGCGAGGATTGCGGGGATGAGCTGGAGCTTGGGGAGCCAGTCGAACCATTGCACGGCCCAGCCTGTGAAGTCGACGAACATAAATGTCAGCGCCAGGATGCTTAGCACTGCGAGTATTACTCTGATACTTTTCAACATTGCATTAGGATGTGATATTGAGAGCAAAGGTAGTGAAAATCGGCGAGATATGCAATAGTAGATGAGGAGATTAGGAGATGAGAGATTAGGAGATTATGGGTTTAGAGATTATGAGATGAGAGATTAGTGATTAATTGGACTCAGCCACTTTATAGAATTCTTTATATTGGGCGACCATGCGGGCGAGGGAGTAGCGGGCGGCGACGTGGGCACGGCCTTGCTCAGCGCGGGCCAGCGCCTCGGGGTAGGCGTTGATGACTCGGGCGATTGCGGCGGCGCATGCGTCGGGGTCGCCGCTGGGGAAGGTTTCTGCGAGGCGTCCTTGGTCGGCCACTTCGAATGGGCCGCCGGAGTCGGGGATTACCACGGGGAGGCCTGCGGCCATTCCTTCGGCGATGACCAGACCGAAGCCTTCGTAGCGCGCGGGGTGGACCATGATGTCGAAGCCGGCGAGGGCCGCGTAGACTTCGGGGCGCGTGAGGCCTCGGAGGAACCGGACGCTGTCGGCCACGCCGGCCTTGCGGGCCATTTCTTCGAGGGCCGGGATTTGGTCGTAGTCGGCACCTCCGATTAGGGTGAGGTCGACGTCGTAACCCATGCTTTTGAGCTTACCAAGGGCTTGAATGAGAATGTCCTGGCCTTTTTGGGGGAAGTCGAAACGCGCGACCTGGACCAGGCGGACCGGCGAGCCGAGCGGGCCGCCGGGGCGTGGGGCGATGGCTTCGGTATCGATTCCGTTGGGGATTACGGCGACGTCGGTTGCGGTTCCGTAGCGGGTGCGGATGTCGGCTGCGACTGCGTCGGAGATTGCGGCCAGGCGGCAGGCGCGGGCCCGTGGGTGGAGGTCGATGGCCAGGGCGTGGACGGTGAGTACGGGCCGCGGGCCCACCCGGAGCCATTTTGCGAGCGAACCCTGGTGGATGTGGACCACGTCGGGGCGCAGGCGTGCGGTGAGGGCGTTGAGTCGGAAGATGGGGAGAGGGTTGCGTGAGCCGGGATGGCGGCCGAGGCGGTGGATGTGGACGCGGGGGTCGATTGCCGAGAGTAAAGCGCTGTCGTAGAGGTCGTTGACGATGATGAGATGCACTTCGGCTTCGTTGGCCTGAAGGCGCATAATGTCAACCAGCATGGTTTCGATACCGCCGGTACAGAAAGAAAAGACCACGTGAACTACCTTCATAGGAACTTTTTATTTGAAAAATAACGCTCAAAATTTGGAAATATTGCGCGGATTTATTAATTTTGCATTCCTTATCCCACGGGGCTGACTGGCTTTGACAGCGTGTAGAAGTGGTGGGTAAGCGTGCAGAGCTTTCAGATCTATGCTCTTAAATATCAGGTCTGGAACAATCTAAATGGCGAAAATAACTACGCTCTTGCTGCCTAATCGAAGCACAGTAGATTAGCTTAATCGCCCCAACAGTTGCGGCGACAAGACATCACCCGATTGTCCTTTTTCCGAGACTAATCGAACCGGTGGTGCAGGAATATCGGAGATAGGGAACAACGCGCCTCGAGGCGTTTCCGAAACTTTAGAGGCTAAGGCTACGGTTGGCTGTCTTTGGCCTGCCGGAGCACGAAAACCAAACAGAGACTACGCACGTAGAAAGCACATTAGTTCCGCGTTTGGACGAGGGTTCAATCCCCTCCAGCTCCACCC
>CAYNHP010000106.1:0-4470 GCA_964397235.1 uncultured Bacteroides sp.
CGGATGGCCTTCTCCTTGATCTGGCGCACGCGCTCGCGGGTGAGGTCGAACTTGGCCCCGATTTCCTCAAGGGTCATCTCCTGGCAGCCGATGCCGAAGAACATCTTCAGGATTTCGCGCTCACGCTCGTGGAGCTGACGCAGGGCGCGGTCCACCTCGTTGGAGAGCGACTCGCGGTCGAGGCCGGCGTCGGCCATGGGGGAGTCGTCGTTGCTCAGAACGTCCAGCAAGGTGTTGTCCTCGCCGTCGACAAAAGGTGCGTCGACCGACACGTGGCGGCCCGACACTTTCAGCGTGTCGGCAATTTTTTCAACCGGAACTTCCAGCTTTTCGGCCAGCTCTTCGGCCGAGGGGCGGCGTTCGTTTTCCTGCTCGAACTTGGACAGGGCCTTGCCGATTTTGTTGAGCGAACCAACCTGGTTCAGCGGAAGACGCACGATGCGCGACTGCTCGGCAAGTGCCTGCAGAATCGACTGGCGAATCCACCACACGGCGTAGGATATGAATTTGAAACCACGGGTCTCGTCGAAGCGCTGGGCGGCTTTGATAAGCCCCAGATTGCCCTCGTTGATAAGGTCAGGCAGCGAAAGTCCCTGGTTCTGGTATTGCTTGGCTACCGAAACCACGAAGCGGAGGTTGGCGCGGATGAGCTTGTCCAGCGCTTTCTGGTCGCCGTTCTTGATGCGTTGCGCCAGCTCTACCTCATCGTCGACCGAAACCAATTCCTCGCGCCCGATTTCCTGAAGGTATTTGTCGAGGGATTTGTCGCGTGTGGTTATCGATTTTGTGATTTTAAGTTGTCTCATAATCTGGTCAGGAAATGGTTAGTGTTACATCATAGAAAAGAAAATGCACCTCAATGCAGGGCTTACTGGCCCAGATAGGCTTTGAGCAGTTGGCTGCGCGACCCTTTCAGGCGCCGGATGGCCTTCTCCTTGATCTGGCGCACGCGCTCGCGGGTGAGGTCGAACTTGGCCCCGATTTCCTCAAGGGTCATCTCCTGGCAGCCGATGCCGAAGAACATCTTGAGGATGTCGCGTTCGCGGTCGCTGAGCTGGCGCAGGGCGCGCTCAACTTCGTGGGAGAGCGACTCATAGTTGAGGCCGGCGTCGGCCATGGGGGAGTCGTCGTTGGGCAGAACATCCAGCAGCGAGTTGTCCTCACCCTCAACGAAGGGTGCGTCCACCGAGATGTGGCGCCCCGAAACCTTGATGGAGTCGAGAACTTTCTCCACCGGAAGGTCAACCTCCTTGGCCAGTTCCTCGGGCGAAGGACGGCGCTCGTGTTCCTGCTCGAACTTGGACAGGGCTTTGCCTATCTTGTTGAGCGATCCCACCTGGTTCAGGGGCAGACGCACGATGCGCGACTGTTCGGCCAGTGCCTGCAGAATCGACTGGCGGATCCACCACACGGCGTAGGATATGAACTTGAAGCCTCGGGTCTCGTCGAACTTCCGGGCGGCCTTGATCAGGCCTACGTTACCCTCGTTGATAAGGTCCGGCAGCGACAACCCCTGGTTCTGGTACTGCTTCGCTACCGAAACCACGAAACGCAGGTTCGCGCGCGTGAGCTTTTCCAGGGCCGCTTCATCACCATTCTTTATCCGCTGCGCAAGCTCAACCTCCTCCTCTACCGAAATAAGCTCTTCTCGGCCGATTTCCTGAAGATATTTGTCAAGCGACGCGGTTTCGCGGTTGGTTATCGATCTGGTGATTTTCAGTTGTCTCATATTCCTGTGTGCCTTTATGCAAATAGCGTGCAAAGATACGGAATTTTTTTCTAAATTCCAATAGCCAAACGATTTTGCCCAACCAATGGTTAGGACAAAATCGTTAAACGGTGTTAAATCAGAGGGCCGCGACCTCCGTGGAGCTTACTTGTAGCGGGCCCAGCGGATGATTTCGCCCAGGGTGGGCTTCTTGCCGTACATGAATATGCCCACGCGGTAGATTTTCGCCGCAACCCATATCAGGCCCATGAACGAGGCGTACAGCAGCACCAGGCTCAGCCAGGTCTCCCAGGCGGGGACCCCGAAGGGCAGGCGCGACATCATGGCCATGGGCGACGTGAAGGGGATGATCGACACCCAGAACGAGAGCGTGCTGGTGGGGTTCGACACTACGGCCGTCGACGCGATGATGCCGATGATTACGGGCATCGTGGCGATGGACGACATCTGCGAGGCATCCTGCAGGTTGTCCACGGCGCTGCCTATGGCGGCATAGATGGAGCTGTAGAACAGGTAGCCGCCGATGAAGAACAGGAGCAGGTAGCCGAAGAGCGACATCAGAAACGACGGGTCCGACAGCTGCCCAAGGGCCGCGGCCATGGTCGGGTCGGCGCTCACGTCGGGCATGGCCAGTATCAGCGGCAGGGCCCAGCTCGATGCTATGGCGCAGATAACGCCCCATATCAGTATCTGGGTGATGGCCACAAGCCCCACGCCGAAAATCTTTCCCATCATCAGCACCGACGGCTTCACCGACGATACCACAAGCTCCAGCACGCGGTTGCTCTTCTCCTCAATGATGGAATTGAGCACCATGTTGCCGTAGATCAGGATAAACATGTACAGCAGCATATCCAGCACCAGCCCCAGCATGTAGGCAACCATCGACGAGGTGCCCGTGTCGTCGTCCTTGTTCAGATCGATGGTCGGGTAGGAGAGGTTCACCGTCACTGCGTCCATAATCTGGCGCAGGTTCGCGATGTCGTAGCTGTTGATGCGCACCTCCTCGATGGCGTCCTCTACCTGCGAGTTGATATACTGGTCAGTCATCATTCCCAGCGTCCCGCGCGTGTAGAGCGTGATGGACTGGTTGGGGCGGTCGATACTCTTGGCGCCCAGAACCAGGATCGCGTCGATGTCGCCGTCGCTCTTGAGCGAGTCCAGAGGCTCCCCGAACATCTTGAACTTCACTTCGTCGGAATTCTTCAGCAGCGGGAAAATCTGGTGCGTGTCGTCGATTACGGCCACAGTCTTATCCTCCGGCGAGGTCATCATCATTATCGCCGCAGGGGCGAACATAATCGCCACCATGAACACAGGCACCAGCAGCGTGGTGATGATGAACGATTTTCGCTTCACGCGCTCCAGGTACTCGCGCGCGATTATAATAAACAAAGGTGATTGCATAGCGGATTACGAATTCCGGTTAGACGTAGAAACAGCGCTCACAAAAATCTCGTCCATCGAGGGAAGCCTGCGGTTGAACGCCGACAGCAGAACGGCCTCGTTGGCCGCGCCCACAAAGGGCCGCAGGGCGTCCGGAGCCTTAAGGTGAACGGTGGCGGTGGAGTTGCCGTCGGTGTCGATGGCCCCAAGGGTGAAATCCTTAACCATGGGCTCGACGGCGGCCTTCAGCGCGTCCGGGTTCCCCACGAAGCGCACCTGGTAGGCGTTGTCGCTGAAGCGCTCACGGAGGTCGGCAACATTGCCGCTGAGGATGTTGTGGCTGCGGTTGATCAGCGTGATTTCATCGCAGAGCTCCTCCACCGACGCCATGTTGTGGGTCGAAAAAATGATGGTCGTGCCCCCGTCGCGCAGACGCAGCATCTCATCCTTGAGGATGCCCGCATTGATGGGATCGAAGCCCGAGAAAGGCTCATCGAAGATAAGCAGGTCCGGCTCGTGGAGAACAGTCACGATGAACTGAACCTTCTGGGCCATACCCTTGGAGAGCTCCTCCACCTTCTTATCCCACCAGTCGCTGATGTCCAGGCGTTCGAACCAAGCCCGAAGCCTGGCCTCAGCCTCCTTCCTGTTCATCCCTTTGAGGCGCGCGAAGAACAGAGCCTGCTCGCCGACCTTCATCTTCTTGTAGAGACCGCGCTCCTCGGGCAGGTAGCCGATGCGGGCCACGTCCGCCGCGCACAGCGGGTGGCCGTCGAAGATCACCTGGCCCGAGTCAGGAGCCGTGATGTGATTGATAATTCGGATCAGAGTCGTCTTGCCGGCGCCATTAGGGCCCAGCAGACCGTAGACCTTGCCGCGGGGCACCGCGATGGACACATTGTCCAGCGCCCGATGCTTCTCAAAGTCCTTTACGATATTTTCAGCAGTAAGTAACATACCCATTAGACGCAAAACTCCCCGATTTATTACATCCCCACGCAAAAAAAATCGCATGCCCCGCAAACGCTATGGAGGCGCCAAGCTCCCGCTCGCCACAAACCGGGTGGGTAGGTCTCCAGACCTACCAAGTCACTGAGAGCCAATATATTATGTAGGGACCCACGTTCGGTGCGTCCTAAGGGTGTAGGCCGTCAGCCATCGTTAATCAGGCTGCATCTTGATTAATCACGTGAGAAAAAACTCTCGCAGAGAGCGCCGAGCCCGCAGAGATAAATGTGAAAATACAAAGCGCAACAAACGTGCAAAAGTATGGAAGTGGCGAGCTCCCGCTCGCCACAATGGCCCGCAACGATCCGGAGGGGTGACCTCCAGGTCGCCCATGTGCCTCAAAATGT
>CAYNHP010000107.1:0-4273 GCA_964397235.1 uncultured Bacteroides sp.
ACAACATGATCACCATCAACGGCAAGAAGATGGGCAAGTCGCTGGGCAATTTCATAACCCTGGACCAGTTCTTCACCGGCGACCATCCGCTGCTGGAGCAGGCGTACTCGCCGATGACCATCCGCTTCTTCATACTCCAGGCCCACTACCGCGGCACCGTCGACTTCAGCAACGATGCCCTGCAGTCGGCCGAAACGGCATTAGGACGCATGCTCGACGGCTACCGGCGCCTTGGCGAACTGAAGCCCTCGGCAACCTCCACCATCGACGTTTGGGACCTCGAGCGCCAGGCCTATGCTGCTATGGACGACGACCTGAACACGCCGGTGCTCATCGGGGTGCTCTTCGACGCCGTACGCATGATCAATCAGGTCAAGGACCATAAAGCCACTGCCACTCAGGCCGACATCGACACCCTTCGGCGCCTGATGGACACCTTCCTGGTGGACATCCTCGGCATCCGTGTGGACGAAGGTGCCGAAGGGGCCAACCTCAAGCCCTACCACGACGCCGTGGACCTGCTGCTGAGCATCCGCGCGCAGGCAAAGGCGAACAAGGACTGGGCCACATCCGACCTTATCCGCGACCGCATGGCGCAGATAGGCTTCACGGTGAAGGACACGAAAGACGGCGTTGAATGGAACCTGTAGACAACCGCACTGAGTGGGCTACGGCGGCCGAATTCACCGCCGCACCCGAGGCCCACATAGCCATGGGAATGCTCGAAGCCTCGGGTATCCCCTGCCGGGTGGATTCTCCGCTGATGTCCACCCTCTACGGCGCGGGCTCGACCTGGGCACCTGTGCGGCTGCTGGTTCCGGCCAACTTCCTGCTGGAGGCGCAAACCCTCCTGGCCGACCATCACGACGCTTAGTGATATAACTCTGAACGAACAAGACCCCCCTGCGCCTGAAAACTGAGGCACAGGGGGTTATGATTTAAGCGGGACGGGGGTATTATTCCACGATGGCGTCGGCGGCGGTCCATTCTTCGAGGCTGCCGGCCTTTACCTGGATGCAGACCTCGGTCATGTCGGTTTCGGCGTGGATTTTACGCTTTGCAGCGGGGGCTACGCGGAGCCAGTCGCCGGCCTGGAGGGGTACTTTTTCGCCATCGATTTCCATGAAGCCTTTTCCGGCTACGATGAAATAGATTTCTTCGTTCTGCTTGTGGCTGTGGTAGAAGGGAATTACTGTTCCTGCGGGAAGATTGTTGACGGACACCTCTGCGCCGGTAAGGGAGAGGATGTCGTGGAGCTCGGTGCGGGGAGCACCTTCGGCTACATGGGTTTTGCTGTAATTGCTCATAGTTTTATGTTTTTGGTATGTTGTGTTTAGTCTTTTTATTCGCCGAGCATGCGCTTGATCTGAGCGATGCGGAGCTGATTGTAAAGTGTTGTCTGCGGGGAGTCGGGCATGAGGAGGTCGAAACCATGGAACACGCCGGGGATGATATGGAGCTCGGTGTTTACGCCGGCGCATGTGAGGCGTGCGGTGTAGTTGAGGCATGACATGCAGAAGAGGTCCAGGGTGCCCACGGCGATGAATGCGGGCGGGAGGGGCAAGGTTTGTGGCCAGGGATGCGGAGTAGTACGGGAGCTGGCCGGGCGTCAGGGTCTGCCCTCAGAGGAGGGTTTTCCATCCGAGCTGATTATAGGCGGGTGTCCACACGAGCTGTCCGGCAAAGGGGTCGGGCATGGGGTCCTCGGGGGAGCCTGTGCGGCTGTCGAGCATAGGATAGGTCAATGCCTGTCCGCACAGGGGCACGCGCCCTTTGTCTCGGTTATAGAGGGCCAACCTGGCTGCCAGGCCTCCACCGGCGCTTTCGCCTAAAATGACGATGCGCGACGGATCTGCTCCATATTCGGCGGCATGGTCATGAATATATTCCAGGCCAGAGTAGGCGTCGTGGAGGTCGGCAGGGAAGGGTGCTACGGGTGCAAGGCGGTAGTTTACGCTGACGAGGATTGCCTGGAGGCCGTCGGTGAGGACTTCGGGTTTGGTTGCCATTGTGTTGGCGTCGCCCATGAGGTAGCCTCCGCCATGCATGAAATAGAGTATGGGCAGCGGCCCTTTGCGGGTCACGGCTGTGGGGCGCCAAATGAAGAGGTCTATTTGGTTGCCGTCCATGCCGGTGATGGTTACCTTTTGTGAGCCGGGTAGTTTCTGGCTTTGGCCGATAACGCCCACGTAGGGGTTTTTGTCAAAGGGTAATTGGCAAGCCTCGAAGATTTTGTCTACTAAGGGAGTCTGATATTCCTTGGCTATAAGATGCTTGGATGTGAATTGTTCTGCCATTGTTTTAATGTGTTACAACCTGAGCCGGCGGGCGACCGTGGTTGTTGTTTTACTTTTCAACCAGCGGCATGTCGGAATAGTTCATATAAATCATTACAAAGCCTCAAATGGAATGGATAATGCACTGTTCGGAATGTTTTTAGGCAAAATAGTTTCCGATTCCTGACAACCCTTTGGGGCGAAAATGTGTTTTAAGAGAAACTCATATCCGATGACACAAAGCACTCTACCACCCTTATGGACCCTCGGCGACCTGAACGCGGCAGCCACGGGGATGATGTTCGGCACAGACTTTATTTTTTACCGCGATTTCTCGGCCCTGCGCAAGCTCACGGGCAAGATTGTGGTCAACTTCGTGGGGTTCATCTACGTGGGTTCGGGCAAAATTGCAATTACGCTGAACGACAATTCACTGCGTGCTGAGGCCGGTCAGATTATTTTCTACAAGGCGGGTGACTATATTTCGGATGTGCTGTTCTCGCCGGACAGCGACGGGATGGTGTGCGGCATCGAGGCCTCCGTACCGTTCGAGAGCCGCAGCCCGGTGGGGTTTCCGCAGCTAACGTCGCTGAAGGGCAACTGCACGGTGTTCAACCTGGGGGTGCCTGCGGCGGAGTTGCTGGAGGTGTACGGCCAACTTTTAAGCCTCAAGTATGAGCTGGGCATTACGCATGTGCGGTTCACCATCATTTCGCTGATGGAAGATCTGCTTGCACGGGTCTCACTCCCGGGGGCGGAGGCCGGCAGGTTGCCGTCCAGGCAGCCGGCCGAGCGGCTGTACCAGCGTTTTTCGACCCTGCTCATAGAATCGTTTCCCAAGGCCAGGGATGTGCAGTGGTACGCCGACGCGCTGGCTGTTTCGCCCAACTATCTTGCACGGGTGGTGAAGCAAATCAGCGGCAAGTGCACGATGGATTGGATAAATGAGGCTGTGATGACCGATGTTCGCACGGCCCTGATACATACGGACGAATCCATCAAGGAAATTTCGGCACGCCTGGGGTTCAACAACTCGGCCTTTTTCGGGAAATATGTGAAAAAACATGCGGGGCTGACTCCCCGGCAGTTGCGGACCTATCTGAAGAGTGACCACGCGGAGGCGTACTGAGCAGGCCGGAGCATCGGGGCCGGCAGGATTCTACCGCGTTGATTTTCAGACAGCAGGCGATGGCGAGTCAAACAGGCCGAGCAGGTAGAAAATGAGGCAGAGGGCAAGGATGGCTACTGTGAGGCATCCGCTGCAACCGCATCCCGAGGCGCCGTCGCCTTTGCCGAAGAGCCACTGGAGGGTGAGGACCGTAAAGACGCCTTTCCAGAAATCACTCATTATCAGCCGTTTTTGCGCATGGAGGCAATTTGTTCCTTCCAGGCCTTGATGCGTTCCTGCTTGGCCTTCTTGGTGGCTTTGGCGCCTTCGACGGCCGACTTATTGCCTTTGTTGTTCTTGATGGTTTCGTTGCAGCGCTCGATGTCGCGCTTGGCGGCTTCGATGCAGCTCTGGAGGTTGGCGATGTTCGACTTCATCGCGGGTGAGAGTGCCATAGTTATTTATTCAGTTAGAATTGGGTTAGATAAATGATTGTTCGGCGTGAACGGGGCGTAGACATTGAGGCGGCCGCAAGGCATGATGCGACCGTGCCCTGCGGCAGCGAGGTGCCGGAGCTTATCTTCAATAATTTTTCCATGAAAACCGGCCTGGATTCCGGACAGATGTTTACATCCATTTTGCATATTTCTCATTAGCGGAAACGCGCCCGGGGCGGCGAGGCCTACGGGGGCGACATTTGTCGCTGATTATCAAAATATTGCAAACGGGATGCAACCTATGTTCGGTTCGGGCGGGGGCGCCACGGGAAGAAGAGCCGTTCCATCACTTTCAGCGCCGCAGCAGCTGAATTGCCGGGGTGA
Organism: uncultured Bacteroides sp.; assembly: GCA_964397235.1. Taxonomy (GTDB): domain Bacteria; phylum Bacteroidota; class Bacteroidia; order Bacteroidales; family Muribaculaceae; genus CAG-873. Next base: position 4,206 of record CAYNHP010000107.1, read on the forward strand.
TGTATTCCTCCCAACTGCCAAAGCAGTTTTGCACCGCAAAGGTAACCATTTTCCACGTCCCCGCCAAA
>CAYNHP010000108.1:0-4238 GCA_964397235.1 uncultured Bacteroides sp.
AATCTATAATAAATTTTTGCTGAGTCTCAAAATGGTATCACTATTCCCACTCGATTGTGGCCGGGGGTTTGGAGGAGATGTCGTAGCATACGCGGTTGACGCCGCGGACTTTGTTGATGATTTCGTTGCTGACTTTGGCCAGGAATTCGTAGGGGAGGTGTGCCCAGTCGGCGGTCATGGCGTCGGTGGAGGTCACGGCTCGGAGTGCTACGGCTCGCTCGTAGGTGCGTTCGTCGCCCATGACTCCGACGCTCTGAACGGGCAGGAGGATTACGCCGGCCTGCCATACTTTGTCGTACAGCCCCTCGCGTCGCAGGCCGGAGATGAAGATGTCGTCGGCTTCCTGGAGGACGGCTACTTTTTCGGGGGTCACTTCTCCGAGGATGCGGACTGCCAGGCCGGGACCGGGGAAGGGGTGACGGCTTACGAGGTGCTCGGGGATTCCGAGTGCGCGGCCTACGGCACGGACTTCGTCCTTGAACAGCAGCCGCAGGGGCTCGCACAGGCGGAGGTTCATGCGCTCGGGCAGGCCCCCGACGTTGTGGTGGCTCTTGATGACGGTGCCGGTGATGGACAGCGACTCGATGCAGTCGGGGTAGATGGTGCCCTGGGCGAGCCACTTGGCGTCGGTGATTTTGGATGCTTCGGCGTCGAAGACTTCGATAAAGTCGGCGCCGATGATTTTACGCTTCTTCTCGGGGTCGGTCACGCCCTGGAGGTCGTGGAAGAACTTGGCCGATGCGTCCACGCCGATAACGTTGAGGCCGAGGCACTTATAGTCGTCCAGCACGCGCTTGAATTCGTCCTTGCGCAGCATACCGTGGTCCACGAAGATACATGTGAGGTTGCTTCCGATGGCCTTGTTGAGGAGGACGGCGGCCACGGAGGAGTCGACTCCGCCGCTGAGGCCGAGGATGACGCGGTCGTTGCCGAGCTGCTGGCGGAGCTGGGCCACGGTGGTGTCGATGAACGACTGGGGATTCCAGTTCTGACTTGCGCCGCAGATGCCCACCACGAAGTTTTCGAGCAGCTTCATGCCGCAGGTGGAGTGGTAGACCTCGGGGTGGAACTGAACGCCGAAGATTCGGGCGTCGTCGCTCTGGTAGGCGGCGAATTTGACGTGGTCGGTGGATGCGACGCATTTGAAGCGGTCGGGGATTGCGGTGATGGTGTCGCCATGGCTCATCCACACCTGCACGCCCTCGTCGATGCCGCGGAAGAGCGGGCAGGCGTGGTCGATGAACGAGAGGTTCGCACGCCCGTACTCACGCGAGGGGGCGGGCTCTACGGCTCCGCCGAGTTCGCGGGCCATGAGCTGGGCGCCGTAGCAGATGCCGAGCACGGGCACCACGGCGGCGATGCGCATGAAATCGGTCTTGAATGCTTCGGGGTCGTAGACGGAAAGGGGTGAACCGGAGAGGATTACGCCCTTGATGCCTTCCTCAGCCTCGCGGCCGAAAGGATACTTGTTGTAGGGAATGATTTCAGAGTAGATGTTCAGTTCGCGGACGCGGCGTCCTATGAGCTGGGTGGTCTGCGAGCCGAAATCGAGTATTACTATTTTCTCCTGCATAGAAGTGGGTAATGGATATTTTGTGCAAAGTTACGCAAAAAAGACGGAATAGCTTTTATAAGCAGGAGATTTTTACTAATTTTGCACCGCATTTGTTGATGAGAACACGTATTATATATATGATGTTGCTGCTGGTGATGGTTTTCCATCTTCAGGGGCATGCGTTTTCCTTCAACCTGGACTCGATAGCCGAAATGGGTAAGTTTCCGCGCTTCATTGTGAATACCTACCGGTGGGGCGACAAGTTTTTCAACGGCTACGACACGCTCTACGTCGAACCGACGGGCTACAAGTTCAACGCCAAAATACAATCCTCCTACCGCCAGGACAACTACCGCTTCCTGCTGCCGGAGCACAAGTATATGCGCATGGACGGGGAGTCGGTGAGCACCATCGGCGCCCAGCTTCAGTACCTGGCCGTGAGCGCGGGCTACGACTGGAATGTGAAGCAGCTCTTCACAGGCAAGCATCAGGACTTCCACGAGTACCGCTTCGGCTTCAGCTGCATGCTCTTTTCGGCTGAGTTCTATGCCACCACCAACAAGGTTGCAACCACCATAAAACGCTTCGGCAACTATAAATCGCCGGGCCGCTACGACCTTCCCTTCGACGGCCTGAACAATTTCACATGGGGTATCGACGTTTACTACTTCTTCAACCACAAGCGCTACAGCCAGCCGGCGGCCTTCAGTTTCAGCCGCATCCAGAAGCGGAGCCAGGGGGCGTGGTACACGGGTATCACCTACTATAACCAGGACCTCGACTTCAACTTCTCGACCCTTCCGCCGAGCATGCGCGACCAGCTGCCGCCCAGCTGGGAGGACTTCCGCTACCGGGTTCAGACCCGCAACTACGCCGTGCGCGTGGGCTACGGCTACAACTGGGTGTTTGCGCCGCGGTGGGTTCTGGGCGTGAGCGAATCGCCGATTATAGGCGTGCGCCGGGGCCGCATCAACTCCCAGTTTCAAAAAACCACCTTCTCGCTCTACAACCGCTTCAAGGCGGCAATTGTGTGGAATAACAACCACTGGTTCATGGGCCTTACGGCAAATTTCGACATCGCCATAGTCAACGACAAGAAGACCACTTACGCCGGTTCGACTATCTATACCCAGCTTTCTATCGGCTATCGCTTCAATCTCTGGTGAACCAATCGGCGGGAGTGTATGTTTTAAATTCAAACTTAAAAACATACACTTCAATGAAAAAATCTCTCCTTTTTGCTGCCGCCGCTTGTGCAGCTGCCGCTATGCCCCAGGCTATTAACGCTCAGGAAGTAACCGCCGTAACGGTAGAAGAGACCGTGGTGGAATCGCCCGTCAAGTGCAAAACCCATTATTATGTGGACAAGACCCGGAACTGGTTCGTGCAGTTCGGCGCCGGTGTTTCGATGCCTCTCGTAGAAGGCCGGAATGTCGATGGCGACCGCACCGTCAAACCCACCGCCAACTACACCGTAGGCTTCGGTAAGTGGTTCTCGCCCTACTTCGGATGGCGCATGGCCTTCAACGGAGGTTCTCTCCACTGGCAGGACCGCGCCGTGATGCACCACGCCAAGTATGTAGGCGCCAATGCCGACATCATGTGGGATATGTTCAACTCCCTCGGCGGCGTAAGCCAAAACAGAGTATTTTCCATTGTTCCCTTCGTGGGTATCGGAGGCACCTATGCATGGGATTTCCGACCGGGCGACTACGGCAACGTAATCACCACCAACGGCAAGGCCCGCTCCAACTCCTGGACGCTTCCCGTGAGCGCCGGCCTGCAGTTCCGCTTCCGCCTGTGCAAGTACGTCGACTTCTTCCTTGAGGGCCGCGCGTCGATGTACGGCGACAACTTCAACAACTATGCCGTCGGCCGCCCCGTCGACTTCAACTTCACCGCCAACGGTGGTTTCACCGTTACCTTCGGGGGCCGTGAGTACGAGAGCTACAACCCCTGCGACTACCTGGGCTATATTTCTACCCTCAACAGCCAGGTGAACGACCTGCGCTCGGCTCTGGAAACCACCAGCATGGCACTTGCCGCCGCAGAAGCCCAGCTCCCCTGCCCCGAAGTGGTTGCCGAAACCGTTGAGACGCCCGCTGCTCCCGCCACGCTTATGGCTACCGTACGATTCAGCATCAACTCGGCCAAGATCCGCCCCTCCGAAATGGTGAACATCTACAACGTGGCCGAGTGGATGAAGCAGTATCCCGAGCAGAATGTGGCCATCGTAGGCTACGCCGACAAGGACACCGGTACGGCCAACTACAATATGGGCCTGTCCAAGCGCCGTGCCCAGGCTGTCTACGACGTGCTCGTGAACCAGTACGGCATCAACCCCGACCGTCTCTCCATCGAAGCCGAAGGCTCTTCCAAGCAGGTTTACAAGCAGAACGACTGGAACCGCATCGTAATCTTCGAACCCAACAACTAATCCACGCATATCGCCATATCCAAGTCGCACCCCCGCCGGTGCGACTTTTTGCGTTGCAAAGATACAACAGTTTGTTGCAGATTCCAAATTTTCGGGGAGGAATTTTGGCATTACGAGCCGCTTGATTTTTCGAGATTAATCGGGATTTATCTTGATTAATCTCGATGTGTTTTTGCGTTGAGGCACGTTGTGGCTGTAGATTCCATTTCGAAGTGCAAAATTTGAGGTGGGATTTACAATGAAAAC
>CAYNHP010000109.1:0-4057 GCA_964397235.1 uncultured Bacteroides sp.
AGCATCTGCCTTCTAAGCAGACGGTCATGCGTTCGAGTCGCATCCGGATCACAAACAAAAATAAAACCTGAGAAGGCGAGAGAAACTTACTCTCGTCTTTATTCGTTATCAATAATAAAATATGGACTATGACAAGGTATCATCAGGAATCAATAGCGAGAAAGAAGGCTTCGATAGCCTCCTGGAAAAAGCAGCCACTGAAGCCCGAAGAATATCGTGCGCAATTCAAGAAGTTGCAGGAACAACGTCGTGCAAGGGAGTCCAAATCCATGGTCTGAAAAAGTGGGCTATTGAACATGACTTTTGGCTAAAGGATTTAAGTCCTTTAGGAGAGTTTTCCGATCGCGGATCGGAGAACGAAGTTTACATGGATGCGACCAATGAAATCGTTTATAAGCTGAACGATTTCCGATATGCCGACGACAATCTGGACCCCTTCTTTCAACGTATCCGGATACATAATCATCTTTTCGCTGATTGTGCCTATACACTTCATGGGTTTGCAGAGAATAAGGAAGGAAAAACGTGCGCAATCTTATCTCAGCCATTTATTCGAGCCGACCGAGAAGCTTCCTTTGAAGAAATAGCCGGTGCCTTAGCTCTGATGGGTTTTATGCCTCAGCAAGATGGTGAGTATTTTACCGATGGTAAAATAGACATTTTCGATGCGCTACCCAACAATGTACTGCATGGAATTGATGGTAACTTTTACTTCATTGATACTATTTGCCTTCCTTCTATCGAAGATTTTATTAACACTTACATTGCGCTTTCTCCCAATAGGACGAAAACAAATTAACCTTCACCTCTTTGATATGGCCCGGTGTATTAATCGGGATGCATCAAGTTAAATCGAGATTGATCTCGATAAATCGGGTGACGGAACGATTATCAAGTTGGCGGGAGGTTTTTCGATAAAGCTCGGGGGCGCGGCTTCGCAGTCGCGCCCCCGCGGTGTATGATGGGCTGTTTATTCTTTCATGCGGATTTTAATCTGACCGGACTGCTTGTCGACCGTCACTTCGGTGATGCCCTCAGGCGAGATTGCCTTGAGCTCTTCGGCAGTTACTTCCTTTCCGTTGACGTGTATCTTCATGTCGGTTTTGACGGAGGTTGAGTCGAGGTTGACGACGGCTATCGACGGTTTTGTGGCCAGCTCTTCGGGAGAGGACGCGAACTTGACGGGGTCGGCTTTGTCGAAGTAGGGCTGGAGGTCGATTTTGATGGTTTGGCCGTTGACCACCAGGGTCATGCTTGAGTTCTCGTAGTTATCGGTGAAGGGAAATTTGGCTTTGATTACTGCCACGCCGTCATTGAGGGTTGCCTCAAGGCCGGTGGCCTGGTAAGTTTTGCCGGCTGTAGTGAAGGTGCCCCCGGAGACGTTCATGTTCGAGCCCATGTCTTCGCCCCGGAGAACGATGGTCGTCACGTTGCCGTTGTTGTTGAGGCTTTTGAATTTCAAAGCCTTAACAGAGGTTTGGCCGTCAGCGGATTTTTCGCTATCTTTGCCGGTGGAAAGCTCGCTGTCACTGATTGTGGCGACAGCGGCGCGTACGGCGGGCACGGATGCCAGGCCGAGCGCCAAGGCGAGCATCGGCACAAGTGCGAGGGCTTTGAATTTTCGCCCTGCACCACTCTTTTCTTTGTACATCATGGTGATACGTTTTTTAAGTTTACTATGGTTGAGGCTGTTGGCTAAGGACGGGAATCTGGAGCCAACAGCTTTTTTAATTAGCAGAAGTTGGTACTGGCGCATGTCGTGGCCGCTTTCCATCACGGCCATATCTGCCTGATATTCATGTATTAACATAAGTTCGTCGCGCATGAGCCATGCGGCAGGGTTGAACCAGTTGACTGTGCACACAGCCTGGGCCAGCATCAGGTCGAGCCAGTGTAGGGCGCGGACGTGGGTGAGCTCGTGGGTGGCGATAGCGTCGGAGCCGTCGTCGAAATCTTTGCGCGGGAGCACGATGTAGCGCATCCAGCTGAAGGGCGCGTAACGGTCGGAGTCGGTCAGGACCAGAGTGTACCCCTCGCGCTCAATTTTTTGTCCGCGGCGTACGATGCTCGCGAGGCGCAACCATGTGAGAAGCGTTCGCAGGGCTACCGCGGCCATGCCGGCAATGAAAATCCAAATCACGACCGTGCCCCAAATCGGGGCGTCGGCGACCTTTGTGGCGGGTATAACCTCGCTGAAAGTCAGCTCCATGCCGGGGGTGGGTGCGGAGGCCGGGCGGAATCGGATTGCAAATGGAGCCACACCGAATGATAGGAAATAAATGCCCAGCAGGACGGCGCGGTTGAATCCGTGCTGGTTGTCGCAGGCCAGGAACAGCTTGTAGGCCAGGTACATAGCAAGCATGCATAATCCGGCGATGATGGAGTAAGAAAGGAATACGCCCATGCTATTTGCCCTTGTTTTCGATTAATCTGAGCAGTTCCTTAAGTTCGTCGGCAGTGATTTTGTCCTCCTCCACCAGGGCTGAAACAGCGCCGAAGTAGCTGCCACCGAAGTAGTTCCGGACGAATGCGCCGAATCGGCTGTCGCGGAAGTGTTCCTTGGGGACGGTGGCATAGTAGCGGAACGAGCCGCCGACCTCGTCGTGGGCCACGAAGCCTTTGCCTTCGAGGCGACGAACAACGGTTGAAACGGTGTTGAAATGTGGCCGCGGCTCGGGATAGAGTTCCACGAGCTTACTGATGGCGATCGGCCCGTGGGCCCACAGCAACTGCATGAGTTCTTCTTCCTTGGGGGTGAGCTTTTCCTGCTTCATAACTATTTTTGTAGTTTGCACCGCAAAGGTAGCAACTATTTTTGTAGTTGGCAATACCTGAAAGTGTATTTAGCATTTGTTAACTACAAAAGTAGTTGAATTCGCGGAAACCTCCGGGCCACCGCGGGCGGGCGCTGATGCGACACATTTTCTCCGAAACTTGTGCAGTGAGCTGAATTTTACTATCTTTGCCAAATGAAAGTAAGCAACCGATTTAAGCGTAACCTGTCGGCAGGCCTGAGCCTGCTGGGTATTGTGTGCGTAATTTCGCGCGGGTGGATGCTTTGGGAAAATCCTTCGTCCGGCCGGGCGTGGTTCGAATTCGTGGGGATGATAGTCATTACTTATTGCGCCATCGACCGCTACCGCCAGCTGGCCAAGCTGGTGCGGGCGGGTGTGCTCGTGCTCATGCTGGCCCTTTCCGGCCATGCCTACGCACAGGATTCGCTGCGGGTGATGACATATAATATATGGGACGGCTTCGAGCATCGGCCTGACCGCCGCGCGGCATTCGTGGACTTAATTCGGGAGCAGGCGCCGGATGTGGTTATGGTTCAGGAACTTGTGGAGTTCTACGGCGACTCGCTCGCGGAGCTCGGGCGCCAGTGCGGCTTGCCCTACACGGCTATTCTGAAGGAGGAGTGGTACCCGGTCGGGGTGATGTCGCGCACGCCGGTGGAGGTACTCGAGCGCCGATGGTCGCCCTACGAGGAGATTTTCGAGCGCCGGGAGGGGCTGTGGCACGGGTTCATGCATGTGCGAACGGCCGATTTAGACCTGCTCATAACCCACCTGAGCCCGTTCGACTATGCATACCGACTGAACGAGTCCCGTCAGATATGCGCCTACGCCGATTCGGCGGGGCTGACCGACTATCTGGTGGCGGGCGACCTGAATTCCTATTCACCTGCCGACTCTGTCCGGCTGGTTACACTCGAAAAGTGGCGTGAGGCATCTCTCAAAGCCGACGCCAAGCGGGCTCAGTGGAAAAATCTCAACCCCGAGGGCATGTTCGACCTGACCACGCAGACCAACTTTCTGGAGCACGGCCTGATCGACCCTGTGCCGCAATTCGTAACCGACCCGGCTGAGCGCGTGACGCATCCTACCTTTTATTCCCGCGGCAAGGGGCCGGGCGACGCCGGAGTTGCCGAGCGCCAGCGCCGCATCGACTACATCCTCCTCTCCCCCTCGCTGGCAGCCCGTTGCATCAACGCCAAAATCATCAAGGCCGAAGGCATCTCCGACCACTACCCGGTGCTCGTTACCCTCACTCGCAAACC
>CAYNHP010000110.1:0-3997 GCA_964397235.1 uncultured Bacteroides sp.
CTCCTCTCTCCCTTCTCTCCTTCTCCTCTTTCCCCAAAAACTGAAATTCAAGCAAAATATAATATAGTTTCGCAATCTCGCCCCAGGATTATATATGGGTATAACCCCCTAACCCTTAGTCATATATACTACAAATTCCGCTTGCTAAATTTGAATAAAAGAGATATGCGCCCCGGCTTCTTAGTCGGGGCGCGGTGCGTCCACACATGCACAATTCTTTGCAGGAGTGAAAATATTTTTATAAGTTTGTAGGGCACAAAACCTAATGACTAAAACCTAACGCCTAAAACCTAAGACCTACAAAAATGCTGAAAAAATTCGTGATGTGTGCGGTGGCTGCCCTATTGCTGGGCGGCGCAGCGGCCGGTGCCCAGAGCCTGGTGGATGACCAGATTGCGGCAAAGGTGGAATCGAACAAGATTGTGTGGATCGATGGCAAACCGGTCAGCCTTGAGCAGCAGCAGGCCGACGTGGACTCTATCCGCCACGTGGTTAGCTCGTTCTACTACGACCAGTTCAAGCATTTCCGCGACCCCGACGCCCCCTACTTCCTGTTCATGAGCAAGGAGGCCGGTTTCACGCTGGGACTCGGCGGTGCTGTACGCATGCGTGCTTACTACGACTGGGGCGGCGCCATGCCCAACACGATGTTCGCGCCCATGCAGATTGCCATCCCGGCAAATCCCGCCAATATGCGCCATTTCGGCACAACTCCCTCGGGCACATATGTGTTCCTGCGCGCACTGGGTCATCACCGCATCATCGGAGATTATCAGCTCTACATCGAAGCCGATTTCACCGGCTATCAAGGCCTGGATTTCCGCCTGAAAAAGGCCTACGCCATCCTGGGCGACTGGACCCTGGGCTACGCCACCAGCACCTTCTCCGACCCAGGTGCTCAGGCTCCCGTGCTTGATGCCGCCGGGGCCAACAATAAGTTCTCGGCCACAGCCGTGCTGGTGCGCTACATGCACGCATGGCACAACCAATGGTTCGGAGCGGTGTCGGTCGAAACACCTTCCACAGCCATCGAGGCCCTCAACCCGCAGGCTCGTCCCGCATCCAACTGGCTCCCCGACGCATCGGCATTTTTCCAGTACCAATGGGCCAAGGGGCAGCACATCCGTCTCAGCGGCATCGTACGCTCGCTGTCATATCGCGACCTCAAGGCCGCCAAAACGCGGACTGTGGCCGGCTACGGCGTGCAGCTCAGCGGCGTGGCCCACCCCGAACGCCACATCACCACCTACCTCACTGCCAACTATGGCCGCGGCTATGCAGGCCTCGGTGGCGACCTCATGCTGGGAACCTACGACCTCATTTCCGACCCCACCCGCGAGGGCGAGCTATACGCCCCGCGTAGCCTCGGCTGGTGCCTGGGATTGCAGTATAACTTCCGGCCGGAACTCTTCGCCAGCGTCTCCGTGAGCCAGACGCGCCTGTTGCCCGACCACGCCGTCAGCCCCGACGAGTATAAGTACGGCATTTTCGCCTGTGCAAACGTGTTCTGGAGCATCACACCGCGCTTCACCGTCGCCACGGAGTTCGACTGGGGCACGCGCCACAACTTCTCCGGCGCAAACCGCGCCGCACGTCGCGCTAACATCAGCGCCATGTTCACCTTCTGACGCATTTTGCCACCGAATTGTAACCGAAAAAATCTCCGAATATGTTGAAAAACATATTCCTCAATGTTGCGCGTTGTTGGAATTCGCCGTAATTTTGTCAGGCTCAAACCATATCATAGAACACTAAAATTTACTCCCATGATTATCGGTATACCTAAAGAGATTAAAAACAACGAAAACCGCGTCGGAATGACCCCCGCGGGCGTTCACGAACTCGTTCGCCACGGTCACACCGTGTACGTTCAGCACACTGCCGGCGACGGTAGCGGCTTCTCCGACGAAGAATATATCAAGGCCGGCGCCAAGATTCTTCCCACCATCGAAGAAACTTACGCCACCGCCGAAATGATCATCAAGGTTAAGGAACCCATCGAACCCGAGTACCAGCTCGTGAAGAAGGGTCAGCTCCTGTTCACCTACTTCCACTTCGCTTCCGACCGCGAACTCACCATGGCCATGCTCGCCAGCGGCGCAACCTGCATCGCTTACGAAACCGTAGTTGGGCCTCAGGGTGGTCTGCCCCTGCTCATCCCCATGAGCGAAGTGGCCGGCCGTATGTCCATCCAGGAAGGTGCACGCTTCCTCGAAAAGCCCCAGGGCGGCTGCGGCAAGCTCCTCGGTGGCGTCCCCGGCGTTAAGCCCGCCAAGGTGCTCGTAGTGGGTGCCGGCGTCGTTGGTCGCAACGCTGCCCTGATGGCCGCCGGTCTCGGTGCCGACGTTACCATCACCGACATCTCCCTCCCCACCCTCCGCCACGTGGCTGAAGTGATGCCCAAGAACGTGAAGACCCTCTACAGCTCCCGCCACAACATCGAGGCCGAACTCCCCACCACCGACCTCCTCATCGGCTCCGTGCTCATCCCCGGCGCCAAGGCTCCCAAGCTGGTTACGGCCGACATGCTGCCCCTGATGCGCAAGGGCTCCGTCATTGTCGACGTGGCTATCGACCAGGGCGGCTGCTGCGAAACCTCCCACGCCACAACCCACTCCGACCCCGTCTACACCGTCGACGGCGTCGTACACTACGCTGTGGCTAACATCCCCGGTGCTGTGCCCTACACCTCAACCCTCGCACTCACCAACGCAACCCTCCCCTACGCCATCACCCTGGCCGACAAGGGTTGGAAGGACGCCTGCAAGGCCGATGCCGGTCTCGCTAAGGGCGTAAATGTTGTCGACGGCGAAGTCACCTTCAAGGCCGTTGCCGAAGCTTGGAATCTTCCCTACACCCCCCTGGCCCTTTGACACTTTTATCTTAACACAATAGCAGGGAGGCCCGCGGGCCTCCCTGCCCCGTATCCAAAGAATCAAAGCTCGATAGCCGTACCGTTATCGGCCGAGCTCGCCCGATAACAAACATGAGCAAATGACCACAAAAAGCATAATTTTGGCCCTCATGTGGCTTTTCTTGCCTTTGGCCGTTGCGGCAAAACTCCCCGTGGCCGACATCGGCACCCTGGAGCGACTTCGCATTTGGTCGCCGGAACTGACCGACACCGTTACGGTCGACGTCTGGCTGCCGCCCGTAGCCGGCCAGCCCCTGCCGGTAATCTATATGCACGACGGCCAGAACCTCTTCGACGCCTCCACAACCTGGAACGCCCAGGCATGGGAGGTCGACTCCGTGCTCGGCGGCATGATTGCCCGCGGCGAAGCTCGTCCGGCCATGGTCGTGGGCGTCCATTCCGACGGCGCCTCCCGTGTGGCCGACCTTATGCCGCAGAAAGCCGTACAGGGACACGGTATGCAGCAGACACTCGAGTCCGCAGGACAGGCCGATAAACCCGTCCGTGGCGACGCCTATGCGGCCTTCCTCGTAAACACCCTCAAACCCACAATCGACAGCCTCTACACCACACTGCCCGACCGCGCCCACACAGCCGTCGCTGGCTCCAGCATGGGCGGCCTGATGAGCATTTACGCCCTGTGCGAGTACCCTGAAGTGTTCGGCGCCGCACTCTGCCTCTCAACCCATTGGGTGGGTGCACCCGCCGTCGCCGACGAATTTTCCGGCGCAATGGAGCAATATCTGCGTGAAAAATTACCCGCTCCCGGCACCCATCGCCTATATTTCGACCATGGCACAGCCACCATCGACGCCTGGTATGGTCCGTCCGAGCAACGCATCGTCAGCATGATCCGCGACAAAGGCTATACCGAAGCCGACCTGCTCCAGCTCACCTTCCCCGGCGCCGCCCATCAGGAGCGCGACTGGGCCGCCCGCCTCCACATCCCCCTCACCTTCCTCCTCGCCCGCTAAAGTAAATACTCTCGCACCGACCGCTAAAAGCGGCAGAGATGAGCTGATACCTTGTGGAAAACATCATAGAATTCTAATTATCAATGCGGTAGGGACGCACGTTCGGTGC
>CAYNHP010000111.1:0-3919 GCA_964397235.1 uncultured Bacteroides sp.
CGCTCACCTCGACACTGCCAGTGTCGCGCTCTAGCCAGATGAGCTAATACCCCGTTTGCTCCGCAAAGTTAGCGCCTTTTTTCATTTCCGCCAAATGAAATTCGATATTTAACGTTTATTTGTGTTTTTATACGTATTTTATTGCAATGGTTTGCGGCTTTATCAGTATTTTTGCACAACAATGGAAAAATCTGTAAATCAACTAATATGTACCCTCTGAAACTACGAAACCTCCTCCTGGGCGCCGTGGCAGCCCTGACAGCCTGCACCGCTTCGGCATCCAAAGAAGCAGCCGCCGACCAGGCCGCTGAAACTGCCGAAGTCATTGTCGGCGCCGCACGCACCGACGCCTACATGGACTCCCTCCGCGGCAAGAACGTGGCCCTGTTCTCCAACCACACCGGCATGGTGGGCGACAAGCACACCCTTGACCTGATGCTCGAAAACGGCATCAAGGTGGCCACAATTATTTCCCCTGAACACGGCTTCCGCGGCACCGCCGACGCCGGCGAGCACGTAAGCTCAAGCGTCGACCCCGTCACCGGAATTCCCATCACATCCCTCTATGGCGGCGGTGGACTCAAGGAGGCTATGGATAGTGTAGACATCATTGTGTGCGACATCCAGGACGTAGGCCTCCGCTACTACACCTACTACTGCACCATGATCCGCCTCATGAACGAAGCCGCCGCTGCCGGCAAGGAATTCATGGTCCTGGACCGCCCCAACCCCAACGGCATGTACGTCGACGGCCCAATCCTCGACATGAAGTATGAGTCCGGCGTCGGCCGCCTGCCCATGCCCATCGTCCACGGCCTCACCCTGGGCGAGATGGCTCAGATGGCCGTCGGCGAAGGCTGGCTCAAGGACGGCGCCAAGGTGCCCCTCACCGTCGTGCCCTGCGAAAACTACACCCACCAGACCCGCTACGAGCTCCCCATAGCCCCGTCGCCCAACCTGCGGACAATGAAGGCAATCTACCTCTACCCCTCCACCTGCTACTTCGAAGCGACCCCGGTGAGCCTCGGCCGCGGCACCGACATGCCCTTCCTCGTCTACGGGCACCCCGACATGAAGAACCGCACCTTCGAATTCACACCCCGCAGCGTGCCCGGCGCCAAGAATCCCCCGCTGCTGGACCAGCACTGCTACGGCGTGGACCTGCGCACCATCTCCGATGAGGACGCAATCGCTCAGGGCGTAAACCTCGAATATGTAATCGACGCATACAACGACCTCGGCATGGGCGACAAATTCTTCACCGCTTTCTTCGAGAAACTCGTGGGACGCGGCGACATCCGCACCATGATTGAAGAGGGCAAGAGCGCCGCCGAAATCAAGGCCACATGGGCCGGCGACGTCGCTCGCTTCAAGGAGCAGCGTCGTCCCTACCTGCTGTACGCTGAATAAGGAGGGCCTGCCATGTCGATGCCTGTAATCGTTATCATAACCATCGTAGCATACTTCCTGCTGCTGATGGCCCTGTCCATGGCCGCCTCCCGGGGCTCCGACAACTCCACCTTCTTCACCGGCGGCCGCCAGACCCACTGGGCCTGGGTGGCCTTCGCCATGATGGGAGCCTCCATCTCCGGCGTTACGTTCATATCCGTCCCCGGCATGGTCATCGGTAAAGGCTATGCCTACCTCCAGATGGTGCTCGGCTTCATCGTGGGTTACGCCGTGATCGGATTCGTGCTCGTGCCCCTGTTCTACAAGAAGAACCTCATCTCCATCTACGGCTACCTCGAGGAGCGCTTCGGACGCTCTACTTACCGCACCGGCGCATGGTTCTTCTTCGTCAGCAAGATGCTCGGCGCCGCTGTGCGCTTCTTCGTGGTGTGCGCCGTGCTCCAGATGCTCGTATTCTCGCCCCTGCACATCCCCTTTATATTCAATGTCATAGTCACCATCGCCCTGATATGGCTCTACACCGTCCAGGGCGGCGTCAAGACCCTCATCTGGACCGACTCCCTCAAGAGCTTCTGCCTCATCATGTCGGTGGTGCTGTGTATCTACTTCGTGGCCACCAACTTAGGCTTCTCCTTCGGCGAACTCACCGACCGCATTGCCAAGCACTCCACCTCCCGCATGTTCTTCTTCGACAACCCCAAGGAGGGCACCTACTTCTGGAAGCAGTTCATCGCCGGCGTATTCATGGCCATCGCCACCAACGGCCTGGACCAGGACATGATGCAGCGCAACCTCGCCTGCAAGGACGCCAAGAGCAGCCGTAAGAACATGATTGTCAGCGGCGTGACGCAATTCTTCATCATCGCCCTGTTCCTCATGCTGGGTACCCTGCTGGTAATCTTCGTCGACGCCAAAGGCATCGCCTACCCCGAAAAGACCGACGAACTCTTCAGCACCGTGGCTACCCACCCGGACATCCCCGTCATCGTCGGCATCCTCTTCGTGCTCGGCCTCATTTCCGCGGCCTACTCCGCCGCCGGCTCAGCCCTGACCTCACTCACCACCTCCTTCGTGGTCGACATCATGGGCGCCCACAAGAAAAAGACCGAAAACGAGCTCACCCGCACCCGCAAGTGGGTCCATGTGGCCATGAGCGCAATCATGGGCGGCGTCATCATCCTGTTCTACTACCTCTCCAACCAGGACGCCATCTCGGCCGTCTACACCCTGGCATCCTACACTTACGGACCCATCCTGGGCCTGTTCGTCTATGGCATGTTCTGGAAAAAGCCCGTCCACGACCGCTGGGTGCCCGTTGTCTGCATCGCCGCCCCGGCCCTGAGCTGGTGCCTCCAGAAAGGACTCATGGCGTGGTTCCACTACGAAACCAGCTTCGAGCTCCTGCTCATGAACGCGCTGCTGACCGTCATCGGCCTGCGCCTGCTCTCCGTGGGCCACAAAGCCCCCGCCGACGCCCCGAAGGCAGACGCCGAGGCTCAAACGACTGATGCCGGGAGCGTTACCGCTCCCGAGGCCGCAGCACAACCCAAAGCCTGATATGTCCTACAACCTGCTCAACCGCTACATATGGCTGGTGGATACCATCCGCCGCCATGGCCGCATCACCCTGGCTGAAATCAACCGCCTGTGGCAGGCCAGCGAGTTCTCCCAGCAGGGCCAACCTCTGCCCCGGCGCTCCTTCGCCAACTACCGCGAGGGAGCGCAGGAGCTCTTCAAAATCAACATTACCTGCGACCCGCGCACTTACGAGTACTACATCGAAGAGTCGGGTCCCGACGCCGCCACCGGCGTCACATCCTGGTTGCTCAACTCGGCCTATACCAACGACCTGCTCACCCACAGCCGCGACCTGGCCGACCGCATATTCGTCGAGGATGTGCCCTCAGCCCGCGAGCACCTCGGCACCATGGTCCAGGCCATGCGCTCCAACAACCAGATTGCCTTCGACTACCATCCCTACTGGCGCGTCAATCCCACCCGTGGTGTAGTCATCAACCCCTACTTCCTGAAAATATTCCGCCAGCGTTGGTACATCACCGGCCTGGTGCCCGCCGACGGCAAAATCAAAACCTACGCCCTGGACCGCATCAGCAACATCCGCGTGCTCAGCCGCACCTTCCGGCCCGACCCAGCATTCGACCCCCGCGAGTACTTCCGCCACAGCTTCGGCATTGTCTTCACCGAGGGCGAAGTAAAGCGCGTGGTCCTCAAGGTCGATAGCCGTCAGGCAAAATACTTCCACGCCCTACCCCTGCACCACACCCAGGAGGAATACATCCACGACACCTTCTGCATCTTCCACTACCGCATGCGCATCAGCCCCGACCTGGTCGAGGAGCTCCTCAGCCACGGCAGCCGCGTCGAAGTCCTCGAACCGCCCGAACTCCGCGCCATGGTGCTCCACGAACTCAAAGCCGCCCTGGCCAACTACTCCCGTCCCCAATAATTATTGAGGCGCCGCCCTCCCGCTATGGAGGTGGCGAGCTCC
>CAYNHP010000112.1:0-3370 GCA_964397235.1 uncultured Bacteroides sp.
TGGAGGCAAGGTCGCCGTCGTTGGTGAGCAGGAGCACGCCGGTGGTGTTGCGGTCCAGACGCCCCACGGGGTAGATGCGCTCGGGGCATGCGCCCTTGACGAGGTCCATCACGGTCATGCGGCCGTTGGGGTCGTCGGAGGTGGTGACGCAGTCCTTGGGCTTGTTGAGCAGGATGTAGCACTTGCTCTGCATGGTCACAACCTTTTCGTCGTACTCAACCACGTCATTGTGGCCGATCTTGGTTCCGAGTTCGGTGACCACCTGGCCGTTGACCTTCACCAGGCCCTGCTGGATGAATTCGTCGGCTTCGCGGCGGGAGCACAGCCCGGCGTTACTCATATATTTATTAAGACGGATCTGCTCGTTGGGATCGGGTATGGGCATTTCGTACTCGATTCGCTTGGGACGGGGCACGAACTGCTTGCCGCGGGCGGGGAAACCTCCCTGGCCCTGCTGGCGGCGGTTGTTGTTGTAGCCGCCCTGGCGCTGACCGCCCTGGTGGTTGTTGCGGTTATACCCGCCCTGGCCCTGCTGGCGGTTGTAGCCGCCTTGGCCGCTCTGACCCTGGCCCTGACGGTTGTAGCCGCCCTGGCCCTGGTTATTGTTGCGGTTGTATCCGCCCGGACGGTTATTGTTATATCCGCCCTGGCCCTGGTTGTTGCGGTTGTAACCACCCTGGCGGTTGTTGTTGTAGCCGCCCTGACGGTTATTGTTGTAGCCGCCCGGGCGGTTGTTGTTGTAGTTGCGGTTGGGAGTGTAGCCGGTCTGACCTTCGCGCGCCGTGTTTTCGCCACCTTCCCCTTCGGGCTTGGCGTACTGCGGGCGCTGGTAGTTGTTGGGGCGCTGGTAGTTATTGTTGTAGCCCTGCGGACGGTTGTAGCCCTGGGGGCGGTTATATCCTTGAGGACGAGGACGTTGATAGCCCCCCTCGCCACCTTCGTCGGTGGCAGGACGCTGGTAGTTGGGGCGTTCGTAGCGGGGTCGCTCAGGCATGTTCTCACTGTGGAAGTTGGCCTGGCCGATGCGAGGACGTTTGGGTTTCTTTTCAGGTGTGTTAGAGTCCATTGTGTTGCGGTGTTTACTTACGGGGTGATGTCGTCCATCGTTGGCGATGTGGGCACGCCTCGCGGCGCGGTTTGACAGGTGTAAGATTGTAATTTGATTCTATTTTCGGATATTATATGTTCTCAGGAAGGTTAGTACCTATGAATGATGCGCAAAGTTAATGATTTCCACTGAATTACTATGTTAAAAAGTGTAAAACATTCCCTTCCGCTACTTATTCAACACATCAGCGGGCCGAAAAGTTGCCGCCGGGCCCTCAGAGCACGCCGATGGAGTTCAGGAAAATGAGCACAATGGCCGCAGGGCATATCCAGCGCAGGAACACCATCAGGATGCACATCATCACGCGCCCCTTGGCGCCGTAGACGGCGAAGTGCTCCCGCAGGTAGCTCCGGCGCACCACCCATCCGGCGAAAACCGAGCATATGAAGCCTCCCACCGGCAGGCAGATGTTGGACGAAACGTAGTCGAAGAGGTTGAACGCCGTCATGCCCGCAAGTTTCACCTCGCTCATGGGCCCGAAACTGAGCGCGCACAGCAACCCGCCCGCCAGCGCGATGGCCGACGACACCAGCGTGGCCCGCCGACGGCTCATCCGCTTTTCCTCCATGAAGAAGGAGATGCTGATTTCGCTCATGGACACCGTCGATGTTATCGACGCCAGGAACAGCAGCAGGAAAAAGAGTGTGGACCACACCATCCCGCCGTGGAGCTGCGAGAAGATGTAGGGCAGCACCTCGAACACCAGCGTCGGCCCCGCCTGAGGCGACAGCCCGAAGGAGAACACCGCCGGGAAGATGATGATGCCCGCCAGGACGGCTACCAAGGTGTCCAGCATTGCAGTAGTGATGGCGGTCTTGCCGATGTTCGTATCTTTCTTAAAATAAGACGCATAGGTCATCATGCACCCCAGCCCGAGGCTGAGCGAGAAGAAGGCCTGACCCATGGCTCCGAGCAGCACGCCGGGGGTGATGGCGCTGAAGTCGGGCTCCAGCAGGAAGCGCACCCCTTCGCCGAACTTGGGCATCGTGAACGAGTTTATGCAGAAGGCAATCAGGAGCAGGAACAGCGCCGGCATGAGGATGTTGGACGCCCGCTCGATGCCTTTGGTGACACCACGCAGGAGTATGAACGTGTTGCAGGCCAGGAAGATAACCGTCCACACCACCGGGCGCCATCCCGTGGTGAGCGTCACGAACTGCCCGTGGCCCACCTCGCTCTCGCTGAAGTCCAGCTGCCCTAAGGCCGACTCAACGCTGTACTCCAGCGTCCACCCCGCCACCACCGAGTAGAAGCTCAGAATCATCAGCGAGGCCACGATGCCGATGTAGCCCGTGAGCTGCCAGTGTCCCCGAGGGGCCAGCTTGCGGTAGGCTCCGAATACGTTCGAGCCCGTGACGCTGCCGATGAAAAACTCACTGTAGAGCACCGGCACGCCGATGAGCAGCACGAAGGCGATGTAGCACAGCACGAACGCCCCGCCCCCGTGGACGCCCGCCTCGTAGGGGAAGCGCCAGATGTTGCCCAGCCCCACGGCCGACCCGACCGTTGTGGCCACCGCGGCAAACTTGGAGGCAAACACAGCTCTGCTCTTGATTTCGTCCTTGTTCATAACCGCCTGTCAGTCAGTTAAAAATAAAACTTCGCCGCGATGTTGATCTGGGCGTTATGGTTGTCGATATTGTATTTTTCCGGGAGCCTGCGGATGGACTTGAGCAGGTTGAAATCGGAGGTGATGTTCAACCCGAATTTGTCCATGAACAGGAAGCCGAATCCAAACCCGGCTGCGATGTTGAAAGGATTCCACCGGTAGTTCTCGCCGTCGACGGTGAGATGTCCGCCAATGGCAAACACCGGCTTGACCACCACCAGCGGATAAGCGGTCAGGTCCAGCACCGGGATGGAGAAATCGTGGCCGAACTTGACGGGTAACTCTATTGATGTCAGGTGTGAATCGAATTCTTTGTTCTGCTCGTCATAGAAGGTATAGTCACCGTAGGAAAAGGCCAGTGCCGGTTCGAAGAACCACCCGTGGCGGTTGGTCATCTTGTAGTTCACGGCTACCTTCCCGCCGTAAGTGAACTCGTCGTCCTTGGAGTTGTGTTTCGACCCGAAGGTGCCGTTCCAGTTCATCGTCGCCTCCACGCCGAGGCGTCGCCGGTCAAAACCCGCCGCACAGGCCGAGGCTGCTGCAAAGAGCAGCAAAAGCAGGACGACGGGTAGCTTAGTTTTCATTTTCGGGAATTTGCAGAGGAAGTGACTTTGCAAAATTATGCATCCACATCCAAACATCCAAATTTTATT
>CAYNHP010000113.1:0-3360 GCA_964397235.1 uncultured Bacteroides sp.
GGGACGCTCGTTCGGAGCGTCCTAAGGGTAGAATCGGTAGGTTGGAGACCTACCCTCCTATGTAGCGGCCTGCGGCCGAGTGATTGTGGCGAGCGGGAGCTCGCCACCTCCATATCCGTCGAGTTCCACCGTGGCGGGCCGGAGCAATTAATTATGCATTATGAATTATGAATTATGCATTATGAATTAAGGAATCGGCCGGTCGCCGGGCGGGATGGGGATGAAGAGGAGGGCAGGCGTACCGCGGAAGGTGACGGGGTAGGGATGGGTGCCGGCGGGAATTTCGACCGCCTGCGTGCTGACGGGCAACAGGACTGCTCCACGGACGTAGACCGCTCGCGCCGGGGATGCGTACTCCAAGGCTGCCAATTCGGTCGGGATAACTACCAGGGGCGCCGGATTGAGCCCGAGGGTTTCGCGCCAAAATTCGAAGCGCGACTGCACCCAGGGGTCGTAAATAGGTGGCAGCCGGTGTGCCCGCCCCAGCAGGAATGCAGGCGCCGGGTCGCCGCAGTAGATGTCGGAAATCACCACGCCGTCGGCGCCGGTGGCATATTGCTCAATCACCGCGTGGCTTTCGGCGTCGAACCGGCGCTGATATTCGAAAAAGAGGTGCGTTTGGATCGTCATCAGCGTCAGCAAAACTATGCTGACTGCGCACCCGATAATACGGTGGTGTTCAATCCGTTGCGCGAGACCCGGACCCGCAAGAGCCGCCAGCGCGAGCAGTGCGAAGACCTGCGCGAACCAGCCCGAACGGCCAATCATCCCCGAGCCCACGGCAATGGCGCCGCTTGCAAGTGCCGCGGCCGAGAGAATGCCCGTGGCGCAGGAGCCTGCCGTGAGTTTCCGCCAGAATTCACGACTGTTGCCTATCGCCATGATTATCAGGATTATAGCTAACAAAGCCACGAGGGGCACCGTCTTGAGTATGAGCATAACGGCATTGTCGTCCGGAGTGCTGTCGGCGCCGAACCGATGCCAGATTCCGGGACTGGTGAGGGTGAACAGGCCTCCGAGGATGAACATCAGCGTCGGAAATCCGCACCCGGGGCGGCGGGAGGCGGCGAAAAAGGCGATGCTAACCGCCAGAGCTACCGGCACCCCGATGGCTTCATGCCACGCCGCGGCCACAAAGCAGAGCACGCCAAGGGCAAGGCGCCCGACCGTGGAGCGCGGCAGCGAATAGATGAAAAAGTAAAGGGCCCAGAGTGCTAACGTGCAGCCCCACAGGTAGTTGATGTGGACCACATACAGGCCGTAGCCGTCCCACCAGGGCAACCCGAACATCATCAGCGCCGCGGCCAAGATGCTTGCGAAAAGCCCGTAGCCGTTGCGGCGCAGAAAAGCGATGACGCCGCCGTAGAGCCCCACCATGAACAGCCCTTCGAGCGCACCCGTAGCCCACCGGGGCAACACATTGAGCCATAGGAAATTGAGCGAATCGCCCAGCCGACCGTTCACTTCGAGCCACATGCCGGCCACATGGGTTGGCCACCGCAGCCATGCCGGATGGTGGGTCGCCAGCCACTGAGCGTTGTGAATCAGGTAGTTGAGGTCGTCGTGGGCAGAGGGGCGGTCCGCATAAATCAGCCCATACACCACTCCGACGGCCATCAGCAACAGAACCAGCCACCAACCGAGCAATCCGCGAATAAACTCCCTGACTTTCATTGCTTTACGCGGAGAATGAACTGGGTGCCGTTGTGTTCGAATTCCAACAGGGATGTGGCGGCGAGGTCCATCACGGCCTCGCGCACGGCGGCAACAGAGGCATGGACGGCCACGGCCAGATCGCGTAGTTCGAGGGTGCGCGGCTCGGCCTCAACGGCGGTTAAGATGCTGTGGTGCAGGGTGGTGAGGGCCACGGGTGTACCTTCGGCCTCCCGCTCCCAGCTGCGCACCATCAGCTCGTGGGCGGCAATGTTTTCGTCGGCCACGCGGAAGTAGGCGCGCCAGTGGTCGGGGCCGTCGGAGGCATACACGGGGCGCCTGGCCCGGCGCTCAACGCTGGCCACAATCACCTCCAGGCCCCCGCGGGCCTTGAGGGCGCGGAAATCAACCTCCAGCGCCGGGCGGCAGTAGATTTGCGCCGCTTCTTCCACCACGAACACATCCTCTTCGTTGCGAACCCCGGCGATGGTGCCGTTGTCCTTCACGCCGATGAGCAGGCGGCCGCCGTCGTTGTTGGCGAAGGCCGAGAGCGAACGTGCGATTTTGCGCGCGTCGGAAATGGTGAACTTGAAATCCTGGTGCACATGCTCCCCCTCCGCAATCATCTTGCGGAGTTCCGTCTCGCCTCGGGTGGGGCGCAAGTCCTTCATAATAAGCGCAGTAATGTTTCCACGCACTCGAAGGTGCGCTGTGGGGCGGCGTTCCAGAAGTCGGTGTAGGCGGCGGCATTTCCCTCGGCGCCGGGGGTGTCGCTGATCACGCGCAGGGCCACGAAGGGCAACGACTTGAGGTGGCACACCTGGGCGATGGCCGCACTCTCCATATCCACGGCCAGCGCGTCGGGGTGTACCGACAGGATTCGGCGAAGGTCGGCCGGGTCGCTCACGAAGATGTCGCCCGAGGCAATCAGCCCCTGGCGTGCGCCTAATTTTTCCTTAACCTCCTCGGGGAGAGGACATTCGAAGTAGAGCGGACAGCCGGCCGCCTGGCCCGGCTCCGTGCCCGGTCCGCACCACACGTCGTGGTAGGCAATGCGGTCGGCCAGGACCACGTCGAGCACCTGCGCCGGAGCGTCCGTAGCGCCCGTGCCGCCGGCCACGCCCGTGTTCACCACCAGCGCGGGGTGGAAGTTCTCAATCAGCGTCAGGGCGCCCACGGCGGCATTGACCTTGCCGATGCCGCACTTGCAGGCCACCACGCTGTGGCCCGCCAGGGTGCCGGTGTGGAACTCGAACCCGTTGAGGCTGATGCTCCGCGGCTCCGAAATATGAGGAAGGAGCAGGGCCAGCTCCTTGTCCATGGCAACTATTATGGCAATTTTCATAACTTTTTTTGAGTTTCGCAAGCTCAACTCAATGTTAAGGGGTTAAGGGTTAAAAGGTTAGGCATTAGACGTTAGGTTTTAGGCAATTGGCGCCTTTAACCCCATAACCTTTAACCAATTAACCTTCAAATTTCGCCTGCGAAATTTGAACTGAGGATTTAAACTACAAGGGACGCGCACGTGCGCGTCCCTCGGATATGCTTGGGAGTGGGTTTACTTCTCGAACTTCTTCACGATGACGGTGGCGTTGTGGCCGCCGAAACCGAAGGAGTTGGACAGGGCGGCGCGCACGGGGCGCTTCTCAGCCTTGTTGAAGGTGAAGTTGAGGGTGTAGTCGATTTCCTCGTCCTCGTCGCCCTCCT
>CAYNHP010000114.1:0-3207 GCA_964397235.1 uncultured Bacteroides sp.
TCGCCATCCGCATGATCAAGCGCGCCCTCAATGCCGAACTCGACGGCCAGCACGGTCTGATGGAGTTCGCCGGCGACGCAACCCTCATGTACTACCTCATGGACGAAGCTCAGGAGGGACGCGACGCTTTCCTCGAAAAACGCGACCCCGACTTCGACAAGTATCCCCAGTTCCCCGGCTAATGCTCTCTGCTTCCTATTGCCCTTACACTCTGAACTTCAGCTTCACCGCCCGCACCTCCAGGGAAACGATGCGGCAGCGCCCCACGTGGTTCATCCGTCTGCACGACTCCTCTTCCGGCGCGGTTGCCTATGGCGAATGTCCGCTCTTCCCGGGCCTCTCCGCCGAACCTGTACAGGGCTATGAAGAGGTCATCGCACAAGCCTGCCGGAATCCGGAAGTAGCTCTAAATCATCCTTATAGCTCAATCCGCTTCGGCTTCGAAATGGCTAATGAGCAACTGCGAGGCGTCCCTGACGACCCCTGGCACCGCGGCGAGTGCGGCATAGCCATCAACGGCCTCATCTGGATGGGCGATAGGGACGCCATGGCCAGGCGCATAGCCGAAAAACTCGATGCCGGTTTCGGCGTGCTCAAGCTCAAAATCGGCGGCATAAACTTCGCCGACGAAGTCGAACTCCTGCGAGATATCCGACGAAACTTCGCGCCTGCTGACCTCACCATACGCCTGGACGCAAACGGCTCATTTTCACCGGACAACGCCCTGATTCGTCTGGATATTCTGTCGAAATTCGGAATCCATTCGCTGGAGCAGCCGGTCATGGCCGGACAACCGGAGGCCATGGCGGAAATATGCCGCAACTCGCCGATTCCTATCGCACTGGATGAGGAGCTCATCGGCACCACCACTGCCGCGCAAAAGTCTGAATTGCTGGATTGTATCCGTCCGCAGTACATAATTCTCAAACCAGCCCTCTGCGGGGGAATTTCGGGCGCAAAGGAGTGGATGGCCGAAGCCGACAGCCGCGGCATCGGCCACTGGCTCACATCCGCACTCGAAAGCAACCTCGGCCTCGAAGCCATCGGAGCCCTTGCCGCAAGCGTCGGCTCCGACCTGCCACAAGGCCTCGGAACGGGGCAGCTTTACACCAACAATTTCCCCTCGCCGCTCGAACTGCGCGGTCAATATTTGTTCTATAACCCTGAACATAAGCCCATAAACCTCGAAGATTTGCTATGGAGAAACTGACGCAGTTCCGCCGCGAATGGCTGTCGGACGCCGAAACTATCGTCGCCCACACATCGGGCAGCACCGGAACGCCCAAGGAAATCCACCTTCGCAAATCCGACATGATTCATTCCGCACGGGCCACCAATCTGCATTTCGGCATCTCAGAGTGTTCGGTGTTGGCTTGCCCGCTGTCCATCGACTATATCGCCGGAAAAATGATGGCCGTGCGCGCCTGGATTGCCGGAGCACGATTCCTGCCTTTGGAAATTTCGAACCGCTTCGACCTCCCCGCCGAGCTGCACATCGACCTCCTCGCCGTTGTTCCGTCGATGATTCCCAACCTCCTGGCGCATCCCGAATGGTCCGCCCGCGTGGCCAACGTGCTCATAGGTGGTGCCGCTCCGGCTCCGTCGGCCCTCAAGGCCCTGGCCGAAGCAGGCTACCGCTATCAGGTAAGCTACGGCATGACGGAAACCTGCTCACACGTCGCCCTGGCCGGTGCGGACGGTATCTTCAGAGCGATGCCCGGCGTGAGCTTCGGTCTTGATTCACGCGGTTGCCTCATAATCTACGCGCCGGGATATTCTTGGAAATCACTGACAACCAACGATGCAGTCCAACTCCTTGACGAAAGCTCGTTCATTTGGAAAGGCCGCATCGACGGGGTCATAAACACCGGTGGCATCAAGCTTTTCCCCGAAGAACTTGAGCGACTTTATGAGCCGGTTCTCCCCGGGGTCGAATTCGCCGTGACCTCCCGGCTCTCAGCCGCCTGGGGGCGCGAAGTGGTCCTCGTCACCACCTCCGATTCCACCCAAGTCCGCGATGCCCTTACACGCTCGGACATCCCCCACCACAAGCTGCCCAAGCACATAATTGCCGTCGATACCCTCCCCCTCACGCGCACCGGCAAGCCCGACCGTGCCGCCCTCGCCTCTCTCGCCACTAAGAGTCCTTCGTCATAAACCTTGGAAAATCAATTATGCATTATGCATAGTGCATTATGCATTAAATGAGCAATAAAACCCCATGGCTATACGTTATTAATAGTCAATGGAAAGAATCGTAAGGTCTATTCTCCTGTGTATGGCGCTGCTCCTGCTCCCGGGGGCCGCTCCATCCATGTTTGCCCAAAGCGATTCAATCATCACTCCCCTCCCCGTAAGACCTACAATCCCAGGTAGTTACGAGGACCTCATGGCCGACGAACTGGCCTACGATCTCAACATGCCCTCCAACATCAAGACTGAGGCCGTGTTCGACCCTGCCATCAACATGTACGTGGTCACCAACAAAATCGGCACCCTCCCCATCGGCACCCCGTTCCTCCTTTCGCCCTCGGAGTACAACCAGTGGCAGCTGCGACTGTCCATGCAGCAGTACTACCGCGAGCGCAACCGCGCCCTGGCCACCGAAAAGGAGAAGCAGCCCTTCAACGTGCTGGACATGAACTTCGCCCTCGGCCCGCTGGAGAAAATCTTCGGCCCCGGCGGCGTGTCGCTCCGTACCCAGGGCTCCGTGCAGGTCAGCATGGGCATAAAGAGCAACAAGACCGACAATCCCTCCCTCTCGCTCTCAGCCCGCCGCAAAACCTACTTCGACTTCGACCAGAAAATACAGGCAACCATCGCCGCATCCGTCGGCGACCGCCTCAAATTCAACATGACTTACAACACCGATGCGACTTTCGACTTCGACTCCAAAAACCTGAAACTCGCCTACGAAGGCAAAGAGGACGACATCGTAAAGAGCATCGAGGCCGGTAACGTGAGCATGACAACGGGTAGTTCGCTCATTCGAGGCTCCACGGCTCTGTTCGGTATCAAAGCCAAGCTCCAGTTCGGCAAACTCACGGCCACAGCCCTCATGAGCCAGCAGAACTCCGAAAGCAAAACCGTCAGCTCCAAGGGCGGCGCGCAGACAACCGAGTTCACCATCAACGCCGACCAGTACGACCAGAACCGCCACTACTTCCTGGCCCACTTCTTCCGCGACAACTACGACCGCTTCGCATC
>CAYNHP010000115.1:0-3156 GCA_964397235.1 uncultured Bacteroides sp.
GCACCGAACGTGCGTCCCTACGGCGTTGAGGACGCTTGTGGGGAGCGGGAGCCCGGCGGCTCCATTGCGGTGCGGCCCTACGACATAGGTGAATTTTTTTGGTGGATTATTTTGTGAAACGGGTATTTGTGAGTAATTTTGCAAGGCGTCAGCGCGACGCACACAATTATTTAACTTTCGAAAGAAAACAATTAACTATCAAACTTTAGGTTGAGTCTTCGATACCTAAACTAATCACCTAAAAATCAGTCATGTTGGAGAAAACCAATGTAAAAACCCTTGACAAGGTTGTTGTCCGCTTTTCGGGCGATTCCGGCGACGGAATGCAGTTGGCAGGCAACATTTTCACCAATGTATCGGCGGGCCTGGGAAACCAGGTGTCCACCTTCCCGGACTACCCGGCAGAAATCCGCGCCCCGCAGGGATCGCTCAGCGGCGTATCGGGATTCCAGGTAAGCGTGGGTACGGGCGTTCACACCCCCGGCGACCAGTGCGACGTGCTGGTGGCCATGAATGCAGCTGCCCTCAAGACCAACCATAAGTTCCTCAAACCCGGAGGTGTCATTATCGTTGACATCGATTCCTTCCGCGAGTCGGACCTGAAGAAGGCACAGTATGCCACGGACAAGCCTTTCGAGGAGCTTCCCCTCAAAGGCCAGGTAGTAGAAGTGCCTGTTACGCAGATGACCAAGGCCGCCCTGGAGGGCAGCGGCATGGACGCGAAGAGCATCCTGAAGTGCCGCAACATCTTCGCCCTGGGTCTTGTGTGCTGGCTGTTCGACCGCCCTCTGGAGGCAGCCCTGGAGCACCTGAAGACAAAATTCGCCAAGAAACCGGCAGTGTTCGAGGCTAATGCGAAGGTTCTGCAGGCCGGCTATGACTACGGCCACAACATCCACGCCTCCGTGAGCACCTACAAGGTAGAAACCGAAGATCCCCGTCCGGGCATCTACACTGATATCAACGGTAACACCGCTACTGCCTGGGGTCTGATTATGGCTTCGGAGAAGTGCGGCCGTCCTCTCTTTCTGGGTTCGTACCCCATCACCCCTGCCACCGACATCCTTCACGAACTTGCCAAGCGCAAGGACCTGGGCGTTAAAGCCTGCCAGATGGAGGACGAGATTGCGGGCGTGTGCTCGGCCATCGGCGCATCGTTCGCCGGCAATCTGGCCGTGACCTCCACCTCAGGCCCCGGTCTTGCGCTCAAGAGCGAGGGCATCGGCCTGGCAGTAATCGCCGAGCTGCCCCTGGTAGTGATTGACGTTCAGCGCGGCGGCCCCTCCACCGGCCTTCCGACCAAGACCGAGCAGACCGACCTGATGCAGGCCCTGTACGGACGCAACGGCGAATCGCCCGTGGCCGTAGTGGCACCCGCGACGCCGACCGACTGCTTCACGATGGCCTTCGAGGCCTGCCGCATCGCTGTGGAGCACAGCACGCCCGTGATTATGCTCAGCGACGCATTCATCGGCAACGGTTCGTCGGCCTGGCGCATTCCCGAAGCTGACGAGTTCCCCACCATCAAGACTCCCGACGTGCCCGCAGAGATGCTGGCCGACGGCAGCTGGAAGGCATATACCCGCCGCGAGAACCTGGGTCGCTACTGGCCCTTCAGCGGCACCGAAGGTGCTACCCACCGCCTGGGCGGCCTGGAGAAGGACGCCAACACGGGCGCCATCTCCACCGAAGCCACCAACCACGAGAAGATGGTGAACCTGCGCCGTGAAAAGATTGCACGCATCGCCGAGGACATTCCCGCGCTCGAAGTGATGGGCGACGTTGATGCCGACACCATCCTGGTAGGCTGGGGCGGTACCTACGGCCACCTGCGCACCGCCGCCGAAGAGCTCAACGCCGAAGGCCGCAAGATTGCCTTTGCGCACTTCCGCTACATCAACCCGCTGCCGGCCAACACCGCCGATGTTCTCCGCCGCTACAAGAAGGTAATCGTGGCCGAACTGAACACGGGCATGTTCGCCGACTGGCTGCAGTGCCACTACACCGACCTCAACATCAAGCGAATCAACAAAGTGCAGGGCCAGCCCTTCGCCGTGAGCGAAGTAAAGGAACGCACGCTCAAACTCATGGAGGACTAAAAGATGGAAGAACAGACACCCCAATATACCCCGGCCGACTACAAGAGCGAACAGGCCGTGCGCTGGTGCCCCGGATGCGGCGACCACGCCATCCTCAACACGCTTCACAAGGCTATGGCCACGCTGGGCATCCCGCCCTACAAGACGGCCGTGATTTCGGGCATCGGCTGCTCCTCGCGCCTGCCCTACTACATGAACACCTACGGTTTCCACACCATCCACGGACGTGCGGCCGCCATCGCCACCGGCTACAAGGTTGCGAACCCCGAGATGACCGTGTGGCAGATTTCGGGCGACGGCGACGGCCTGGCCATCGGCGGCAACCACTTCATCCACGCCGTGCGCCGCAATGTGAACATCAACATCGTGCTGTTCAACAACAAGATTTACGGTCTGACCAAGGGACAGTATTCTCCCACGAGCGACCGCGGATTCGTGTCCAAGTCGAGCCCCTACGGCACCACGGAGGACCCGTTCATTCCCGCCGAGCTGGTGTTCGGTGCCCGCGGCAACTTCTTCGCGCGCTCCATCGATGTTGAGCTGGCCACCTCCCAGGAGGTTCTTGTTGCCGCCGCCAAGCATCAGGGCACATCGGTTGTGGAAATACTGCAGAACTGCGTAATCTTCAACAACGGCATCCACAACGCCATCACCGACCGCGAAGTTCGCGCCGACAAGACCATCCACCTCCGCCAGGGTGAGAAGATGCTTTTCGGCAAGAACATGGACAAGGGCCTGGTTCAGGACGGCTTCCTGCTCAAGGCAGTTACCATAGGCGAGGATGGCTACACGCTGGACGACGTTCTGGTTCACGATGCCCACACGCCGTCGAACTTCCTGCACCAGCAGCTTGCGATGATGGACGGCAAGGAGCTTCCGCTGGCTGTAGGCGTGATCCGCGACGTTGAGGCTCCTGTCTACGACCAGGCTGTCAGCGAGCAGGTTGAGACTGTCCGCGCCAAGAAGGCTTTCAAGAGCCTGCGCGACATGATTCTTGCCGGCAACACCTGGGAGGTTAAGTAGTTTCTTTTCCGCTGTTGCGGAAAGGGAAGGTTTA
>CAYNHP010000116.1:0-3129 GCA_964397235.1 uncultured Bacteroides sp.
CCTCCAGCTCCACCCTTAT
The DNA here is from genome assembly GCA_964397235.1 of uncultured Bacteroides sp. Taxonomy (GTDB): domain Bacteria; phylum Bacteroidota; class Bacteroidia; order Bacteroidales; family Muribaculaceae; genus CAG-873. Next base: position 20 of record CAYNHP010000116.1, read on the forward strand.
AATCCCGGCCTGCGGTGCAAGGTCGGGGTTTTGTTTTTGCTTCGCACTCGGGGGACTCAAGGAGCAAGCTCCTTGCACGATGGCGGGAGGGGGCGACGGGGCTGAGGAGATTAAATTGATGGGTTCTTGGCGGGATGGGGTTGAAATTGAGGATTTTTGATTATATTTGCGAAAGAATTGCTGATACCATGTGCCGAAGTCTTTTAACCTATATTCTGCTGTTGTTCTGCATGCTTCCGGTAGCGGCCGGAGGAAAGACGGATTCGATTTTTGATGTACTGAACGCCGAAATCGGGAAACGTCCCTTATACACGGGCCAGAAAGAGGCCCGGATCAAGGCTGTGCGCCATGATTTTGACGTGGCTACAAACTATGCGCAGCAATTTGAGGCGGCATTGGAGCTTTTTAACGAGTATAGTGCCTACCAGTCGGATTCGGCCTACCACTACGCGCTCAAGCTGGCCCAAATGGCCGGCGAGCATAATGATGCGCGCGGATTGGCTCTGGCGAACCTTTCGTTGATGGACTACTACACATCGGTAGGATTCTTCAAGGAGGCTTATGAGATTAAGGATCAGATAGTTTCGAGGGATTTGCCTACGAAATATCTACCTGTGTACTATAACCTCTGCAACCGCTTCTACCAAAACATCGGCGGCTACGTGGGGGCACAGGCGCCTGAGCTGGCGGCTGAGTACCACAAGGCGCGCATAACGCACCTGGACTCGCTGATATCGACGTTGGAACCGGGCACCGGTCCCTACCACATCGCAGTGCTTGAGCGGGAGCAGATTGACAACCCATCGGCGACAGAAGCCTTCGAGGAGCGCCTGCGCATTGTGGGCCGCTACACGCTGACGGAGCATGAGAAGGCTGTTCAGTACTCGCTTTTGGGACGATTAGCGCTGGAGTTGGGCAATGGCGAGGATGCGCAGTACTACCTGGCGCAATCGTCCATCCACGACATCCGGGGAAACATCAAGGAGACAACTGCAGCGAAGATGCTGGCCGAACTCCTGTTCTCCGACGGCAATGTGGACCGCTCTTACGACCTGATACACATAGCCTTCGACGACGCAAGTTTTTACAACTCGCACCTGCGCAAGGACGAGACCAGCAGCATAATGCGCATGATTGAGGTGGAGCACCACAACAAGCTGAACAGCACCATATGGCAGTTCGGCATCCTGGCCGGCGGTGTGATTATCATCCTGATTGTCATTCTGATACTCCTATATAATATAAAGAAGAAAAAGCGCCAGGTAGAGGCAGCCAATGCAGCCCTGCGCCAGAAGAGCGCCGAGGTTGACACAGTAAACAACGAGCTCAAGGACCTGCTCGGGCAGCTGAAGGAGGTTACGGCGATAAAGGATGAGTATATCATGCAGTCGCTGTACATGAACTCGGCCTTTGTGAACAGCGTGGAGGAAAAAAGCCGGGAGGCCGTCCGCATGCTGAAGGATAAGAAGTACGACGAAATCAAGTACTTGCCATACAACATGGGCATAAAGGAGGAGCGGGTTCGTATATACCGCTCGTTCGACAAGGCATTCCTGTCGCTGTTTCCCAACTTCATCGACGCCTTCAATGCGCTGTTCAACCCCGAGGACCATCCTCTGGAAGCGGATGCCCGGGAGCTGCCGGTGGAGGTGCGCATCTTCGCGTTGCTGCGCCTGGGGATTTCCGACACGCAGGAAGTGGCCAACTATCTGAACCTGTCGGTGAAGACGGTGTATGTCTACAAGACGAAAATCAAGTCGAAGTCGACGGTCGACAACTCAGAGTTCGAGGCACGGGTTATGGCTATTCCGAAGCCTTAAGGGCCATTAACCGGCCTTTAATCCGCTGTTTGAAAAGTTTAATTTTCGCAGCGGACATTACTACTGACTGCTCTTATATTCAATCAGTTACATATTTACAGGGTTTTAATTCGTATTTAAAAGCGTTGACCTCCGGCGGCGGGGGTTGTAATTTTGCGTCAAAACACTGTAAAACCAACAGCCATGGAAAAAATCAAACGAACATCTGTTGCAGCTCTGCTTCTTGTTCTGTCGCTGTGCTTCGCTACGGCCGCACAGGCGCTTGACCTAAAGGGAGTGGTGCTCGACCAAAAAGACAATGAGCCGCTTATCGGTGCATCAGTCAAAGTGAAGGACAACGCGCAAGGAGCCACCACGGACCTTGACGGTAACTTCCATATCACCAACGTAGACCCCAAAGCTACTATTATAGTTAGCTATGTAGGTTACAAGACGGCCGAAATCCCGGTGAACGGCCGCAACGAAATCACGGTTTTCCTCAACGAGGACTCTGAAATGCTTCAGGAGGTCGTTGTTGTGGGTTACGGCACAATGGACAAGAAAGAAGTGACCTCAACCGTAGCCCACATCAGCTCTGAGGACTTCCTTGCATCGAGCTCGCTCGACCCCACGATGATGATTCAGGGCAAAGTGCCGGGCGTATCCATTACAAACACCGGCGTTGGCGACCCCAACAACCAGGCTTCGATTCAGATTCGCGGCGTATCCTCCCGTTCGGCCGGCCTGGGGCCGCTGATTGTGATCGACGGCGTTCCCGGCGGCAACCTCACTAACCTGAACCCCAACGACATTGCCAGCTTCGACATCCTCAAGGATGGTGCAGCGGCTGCCATCTACGGTACGCGCGGTTCGAACGGTGTAATAGTTGTAACCACCAAGAAAGGTGCCCGCGACGGAGCCGTCCACACCTCTTATATAGGTTCCGTAACGGCCAATGTAGCCAACCACGAACTGAAGATGCTTGATGCCGACAGCTACCGCGCGCTGCGAGCCGACGCTGTGAACGGCGTTGACCTCGGCGGACATGACAACTGGCTCGATGCCGTTACCCGTACCGGCTGGGGCACTTCCCACACCGTGAGCATCAACGGCGGCAACGAAAAGACCAACTACCGCGCCACTGTTGATTACCGCGTCCAGAACGGCGTCGACCGCTACTCCAAGCGTGAAGAATTCGGCGGCCGCGCCTCAATCAACCACACCACCAAGGGCGGGCTGCTGTCCTTCTCGCTGAACATCGCGCCGCGCATAATCGAGCGCCGTGTGGCCTCGTGGGATGTTTTCCGCAAT
>CAYNHP010000117.1:0-2634 GCA_964397235.1 uncultured Bacteroides sp.
TAGCGCACCTTGTAGCCCAGGTGGGTGAGGTAGCGGAAGAGGATGTCGAAGGTGATGGCCGGACGGGCGTGGCCCAGGTGGCCGTCGCCGTAGACGGTCGGGCCGCACACATACATCCCCACATTGGGCGCGTGCAGCGGCTGGAAGGTCTCTTTCTGGCGGGAGAGGGAGTTATAGATGGTCAGGTCGTGGGCTTTCATCGCTTAGGCCGAGAAGGGGTTGGGAATACCGCCGCCGCCCTGCGGGGCTTTGGGCATTTTCTGAGTGATGGGGCCGAAGGTGGCTTCGTAGCGACGGATGTTCTCGCCCAGAAGACCCGCCAGGTTCTTGGCGTTCTCCGGGGTCATGATGATGCGCGACACCACCTTGGCCTGCGGCATGTTGGGTGCCACGGCGATGAAGTCGAGGAAAAATTCGTTCGGGCCGTGGGCCACGATGGCCAGGTTGCTGTAGTGCCCTCCGGCTATTTCGGGTGCGAGCTCGATTTTGAGCTCCTGAGGTTTATCTGCCATAATAAGTTGTTGGGTTATTGGGTATTGGCCGATTAAAATTCGATTTTTACGGGGCTGCTCATGTTGGGGTTGTTGGCGTAGAGCATGAAGCCCTTGCAGTTGCCGGAGCTCAGCAGGCCGGTGTAGTCCCACGAGCCCAGCAGGGTGTAGTACTGCTGCGACACGCCCTTGTTGAGCATCACCAGGTGCACGGCGGGGTAGGCGTCGTTGAGGGTAGTGCGGTCAACGTAGAGCTGGCACTCGTTGTCGTCGGTGTAGACGGCTGCTCCGACGAGGTTGATGTAGTTGCCGGTGATGGTGGCCTGGGTGAGCTGCACTTCGTTGGAGCTCCAGTTGTCGGTCTCCTCGGCTGTGGCTTCAACAATCGCGGCGCCCCCGCCCTCGGTGGGGAACATCGCCTGCAGGGTGCAGGGTTCTGAAGCGGTGTTGGTGTTGGACTCGGTGGTGTAGCTGATGAACACGCGCGAGCCTACTGTGAAACCGTCGGGCCGGATTTCCTGTGAGGCCGTCAGGGTATAGACGGGTTTTTCGCCGGGATTCTGCACCGACAGGATTGCGCCGCGGGCCGAGATGGCGTCCAGCGTGGCGAAGTTGGAGAACACTATGGTGTCGTCATGTTCGTTGTGGGCACATGCCGTAAGGGTCAGGGCCGCAAGGAGAGTGAAGAGTAACTTTTTCATAACATTCTGAATTTTGCAGGCAAAATTCCGGGTTTATAAGTTTATTGGTTGAGGAAGGTGGCGGGTGCTCAGGACTCTTTTCGGCCGTCGCGCAGGCGGATCACATGGTCGGCCTGACGGGCGAGTTCTTCATCGTGGGTCACGATGAGGAATGTGACGCCCAGCTGGTCGCTCAGTTCGAAGAAGAGGCTGTGGAGGGCCTGACGGTTGGCGCTGTCCAGGCTCCCGGAGGGTTCGTCGGCCAGAATAACCTTGGGGTTGTTGATCAGGGCCCGTGCCACGGCAGCCCGCTGGCACTCGCCGCCGGAGAGCTCGCCGGGGCGGTGGGAAGCGCGGTGGCTAAGTCCCAGCCGCGACAGCAGGTCGGAGGCCCGTTCGAAGGCCCCTTTGCGCGACATGCCCCCTATCAGGGCCGGCATTGCCACATTTTCCAGCAGCGTGAACTCAGGCAGCAGCTGATGGTTCTGGAACACGAAGCCTATGTTTGCGTTGCGGAAGTCCGAGAGCACGTTGCCGTTGAGGGTGAGCACATCGGTGGTGTCGTAGAGCACCTGGGCACCCTTTTCCGGCGCCAGCAAGGTGCCCAGAATCTGGAGCAGGGTAGTCTTGCCCGCCCCGCTGGGGCCGACAATGACGGTAACCTTCCCCGGAGCTACATCGCAGTCGATGCCCTTGAGGACTTCCAGGTCGCCGAAACGCTTGCGTATGTTCCGCGCCCGGATCAGTGCTTGCATCCGCAACCCTCGTTATTGTTTTCGCAGCCGCAGTGGTCGTGGTCATCGCAGCCGCAACCGTCGCCGCAGCCTTCCTCGTCGCCATGACAGCCGCAGCAGCCGCAACCGTGGGCCGGCTGGAGTTCTTCAGGCTTGGGGTCGCGCACGGTAATCACCTTGCCAACATAGTGCACCTTGTCCTTGGCCAGCGGGTGGTTCAGGTCCAGCTTTACGCTTTCGGGGCCTACGGAAATCACCTCGCCGTCAATGCGGTAGCCGTCGGGAGTCATCAGCGGAATCATGGCCCCGGGGGTGAACATCTCCTCGTCGAACTTGCCGTCGACGGTGAGGCGCTCGCGGGGTACGTCGTAGATTTCCTCCTCGGTGTAGGGGCCGAAAGCCTTCTCGGGCTCGGCCACGAAGTCGAAGGTGTCGCCTACGCCCTTGCCAAGGAGTTCGGCGTCCAGGGCTTCCACAAAACCGAGGGTCAGACCCTGGATGGCGCGGTCGGGTTCGTCGGCAGTCACCTCATGCACAAGGGTTTCCGTGCCGTCGGGGTTCACGCGATAGAGCTTATATTCGATTTCGAAATATTTTCCGGGTTCAATTTTTTCTTTCATGTCCATAATTTTTGAATGTGTATTTGAATTACAAAAATAGTAATTTATAATCACACTACAAAATTTGTACCAAAAAGGTTTTGACAGAAGTCGTCTCCAACGTGAGGGT
>CAYNHP010000118.1:0-2288 GCA_964397235.1 uncultured Bacteroides sp.
CCGCACTGGAAAGATATTATCGGAGTGGTAATGACGCAAGGTAACCAGGACCCGGCGGAGTGGAACGACATCATCGGCTCACCGGCCCACAAGCAGGAACTTGCCCGTCAGTTCAAGGACAATGATTCCGCAATGAAAATTGCGATTGTTGTGGATATGTGGCTCACAGGGTTTGATGTGCCCAGCCTTGCCACCATGTATGTCTACAAACCGATGAAGGGGCACAACCTCATGCAGGCGATTGCGCGCGTGAACCGGGTGTTCCCTGAAAAGAGCGGTGGCCTCGTTGTTGACTATATCGGCATCGCCCAGGCTCTTAAAAAGGCGATGCACGACTATACCAACCGCGATAAAAAACGGTTCGGCGACCCGGACATAAAGAAAACAGCATATCAGGAATTCCGCGCCACGTTGGAGCGATGCCGTCAGTACATGAACGGTTTTGATTACTCAGCCTTTGCAACCTGCTCGAACCTGCAACGAGCCAATCTGATAAAAGGTGGAGTGAATGTGTTGCTCGACCCGAATAACATAGTGAGCGTGCGCTGCGAGGGTAATGTCACAAAATATGACAGTGCGCAGAAAGTGTTTCCTGACGAGAGCAAGCGGCTGGCGCAAGCAACTACTTTGTGCCGCAGCATGCTGTCGCCGGCAGAGAAGTATGAGGAAGCCTACGTTGAGGCTGTACGCACGCTCCTGATACGCTTAACTTCAAATAAGAGAATCACGCGAAAGATAATTGACGAGCGCATAACCAATCTTCTTAAAGTCGCGGTCAAGGCCGAAGGCGTAGTTGAAATTCTCAATACGAAGGATGCCGAATTCAATCTCTTTGATGAGAAATTCCTCAAAGAGGTTGCTCAGATGAAAGAAAAGAATTTTGCGCTGGAACTTCTCAAACGTCTGCTCCAGCAGCATATACGCCGCCACGCCAAGAAGAACATGACCCAGGCCGACAAGTTCAGCGAAATGCTCGATGCCCGGCTTGCCGAATATCTGCGTGGATTGATCAGCAATGAGGAGGTGATTCAGGAACTTCTCAAAATGGCTCGTGAACTGAAAGCTCATGCCGAGCAAGCCTCTGAACTGGGCTTGACCGAGGAAGAACAGGCATTTTACGATGCCCTCACCCGCCCGCAGGCTGTCAAGGATTTCTATCAGAACGAGACTCTTGTTGCTATGGCCAAGGAACTGACAGAAGCTTTGCGCAGCAGCAAGACCATCGACTGGCGCCAGAAAGAATCTGCCCGCGCAAATATGCGCCGTATGGTCAAGCGATTGCTCAAAAAATACAAATATCCCCCGGAGGAACAGGAAGCAGCCCTCGAAACCGTTATCAGGCAATGTGAACTCTACGCGGATAATGACGAAGTTGAAGCTCCTATACGTATGGCTATACCCTATAAGACCTCGGATAATGACTTAGGTCTTGCTGCTGAACGTTAAGCCATGATAAAACTATGACTTTTAACGGGTTTACGTCATAGTAAGATTAAAAAAGGGAACCATGCCGCATTTGGCCGGTTCCCTTTCGGATGAGTTTGCGTTTGCTTAGATGCCGAGGTCTTTCTTCACTACGGCAATCTTGGCTGCGGCGTCGCGGTTGCAACGGTCGTAGTCAGCCAGGTCCTTCATGGTGTCGCGCACCTCGATGTAGAACTTAATCTTGGGCTCGGTGCCGGAAGGACGGATGGAAATCTTGGTGCCGTCGGCGGTGATGAACTGCAGCACGTTGGAGGTGGTGGGGAAGTCCATCTTGGTGACGGTGCCGGTGGTGGTGTCAGTCTGGTTCAGGTCGGCGTAGTCCTTAACGGTAACCACGGGGCTGCCGGCGATGGTCTTGGGCGGGTTGGAACGGAAGTCCTTCATAATCTGCTGGATTTCCTCTGCGCCGCTCTTGCCCGGACGTACCACAGAGATGCCTTCCTCGTGGCTGTAGCCGTTCTTGAGGTAGATTTCCTGGAGCATCTGGTTGAAGTCCATGCCGCGGTCTTTGGCCCAGGCGCAGATTTCGGCCATCAGCGAAATGGCGGATACGGAGTCCTTGTCGCGGCAGAAGTCCTCGGCCAGGAAGCCGTAGCTTTCTTCGCCGCCGCCGAGGTAACGCTCGGTGCCTTCGAGGTCGCGGATCACAGCTGCAATCCATTTGAAGCCGGTGTAGCAGTCGAACATCTTGATGCCCTGGTTCTCGGCGATGTTCTTGATGGTTTCGGTGGTTACGATGGTCTTAACCACATATTCGTTGCCCTTGAGTTTGCCCATTTCGCGGTTGCGCAGCATGATGTAAT
>CAYNHP010000119.1:0-2210 GCA_964397235.1 uncultured Bacteroides sp.
TTTCGGGGTTGAAGTTGGTGGCGAAAGCCTTGCCATGGTCGCCGGCGTTGCAGTCAACGATGTCGAGATACTCCATGTCGGAGAAATAATGCTTGGCGGCATAGGCCGTGAACACGCCGGACACACCCGGATCGAAGCCGCAGCCGAGGATGGCGGTGAGGCCGGCTTTTTCGAAGCGCTCGCGGTAAGCCCACTGCCAGGAGTACTCAAAGTGAGCCACGTCCTTGGGCTCATAGTTGGCCGTGTCGAGGTAGTTCACGCCGCACTTGAGGCAGGCGTCCATGATGGTGAGGTCCTGGTAGGGCAGGGCAACGTTGATGACCAGTTCAGGCTTATGACGCTCGAAGAGGGCTACAATCTCGTCCACGGAGTCGGCGTCCACGCGGTCGGTGGAGATGTTGGGCGCACCGATGGCCTTGGCCACGGCGTCGCACTTACTCTTGGTGCGCGACGCAATTACAATTTCGGAGAACACTTCGGGGTGCTGGGCGCATTTGTAGGCAACTACGGTTCCTACGCCGCCGCATCCGATTATAACGACTTTTGCCATGTTTTTTATTCGGGGTTAAGTCATTTGAGCAAGCTCAAATGAGGGTTATGGGGTTATAGTGTTATAGGGTTATGGGGTTATAGGGTTAAGGGGTATATTCCAATTATGCATTAAGCATTATGAATTATGCATTATGAATTAAGCTTTGTATTGTTTTTGCGTTTGTCTATTGCGATGCCTATGAAGGTGATGATGCCCAGGATGATGAGCAGCAGCGTGTTGGTGCCGAGGACGATGTTGGCGAACGAGGCCGCTTCGATATTTCCTACGCCGTAGATGCCCAGGGCGAAAATCACAGCCCATTGCCATGGACCGATACCGCCGTTGGACGGTACACCCATCGAGATGCTGGCCAGAACGAAAGTCACCAGAGCCGCCAGGGTACCGTGATTGGCGATTACCTCCGCCGTGAAGGGAAACGCGAAGAAAGCCACGTACATCTGCAGGAAGTAGCATCCCCACACACCCGCCGTCAGCAACAGCCACAGGCCTTTACCCGGCATCGTAACCACTACGGCAAAGCCGCTCCAGAGCTCCCGGAACGCCTTCTGGATGCGTTCGAGCTTGCCTCCGGACTTTGCCGGCGCCTTCATAAGGGCCCAGAAGGCGATGATTACCACCACCACCGCTGCCCACAGCCAGGGCGAACGCAGGAAGGAGGCTATGCGGGCGTAGGCCTCGCCGTTCTGACTGAAAAAGTCCAGAATCTCGTTCCGGGCCAGCAGGAAAGTACCCACCGTCAGACAGAGCACCGTAATGGTATCCGCCAGGCGGTCGGCAACCATGGAGCCGAACACGGTGGTGAACGGCGCACGCTGACGCGCCGCGATGTAGCCCGTGCGCCAAATCTCTCCCAGGCGCGGAAACACCAGGTTCACGGCGTAAGTGCCGAAGATAGAGAAGATTAGCGGCATAGCCGGCGTAGGGATGCCCAGTGCACGCAACTGAATGCCCCAGCGGAAAGCGCGGAGCACGTGCGACACGATGGCGATGACCTGCGCCAGGATAATCCACCGGAAGTCGCACTGGGTACGGATGATTTCGAGCATCTGGTTGAAGTCGATGCCTGTGAAAAGCATCCAGCACAGGCCGATTGAAATCAGCGCCGGGATTCCGTAGCGAAAAAGCTTCCTAAGCCATTGCTTCCCTTTGGGTTGGTCGGTAGAAGTAGTCATGTCGACTACAAAAATACACCAAATAAAAAAAAGGACCAAAAAAAAGTGGCAAGAAATTTGGTTTTGCTCCCATTCACCACCCGAATGCCGCTGATGAAGTATGCCACAACCGGGAGGGGCGGTCTCCCGACCGCCCGGGGCCGCAACGGCATGGAGGTGGCGAGCTCCCGCTCGCCACAACCGGGAGGGGCGGTCTCCCGACCGCCCGGTGCCGCAAGGGCATGGAGAACGCCCGAAGGGCGTTGAATTTTAATAGCCGATTGCGCCGAAGGCGCTGTCGGTCATCTCGACAATCTAAATAAATGGCGTCCGCAGTGACGCCGACTTATATGTAGGTGGCAAGCTCCCGCCAAAACCGGGAGGGGCGGTCTCCCGACCGCCCGGGGCCGCAACGGCATGGAGGTGGCGAGCTCCCGCTCGCCACAATCGCTCGGCCCGCAGGGCCGCAACGAAAACGCCCGCAAGGCGAGGGGACAAGTCGGCGT
>CAYNHP010000120.1:0-1973 GCA_964397235.1 uncultured Bacteroides sp.
TTCACGCCCACGCAGGCGCCTACGGGGTCGATGCGGTCGTCGTAGCTCTCAACGGCGATTTTGGCGCGCTCGCCGGGGATGCGGGCAATGGCCTTGATGTTGATGAGGCCGTCGTGGATTTCGGGCACTTCGATTTCAAACAGACGGCGCAGGAAGTTGTTGTTGACGCGGCTTACGGTGATTTTGGGGTTGTTGTTCTTGTTGTCCACGTTGGCGATGACGGCACGGATGGTTTCGCCCTTGCGGAAGATGTCGCCGGGGATTGCCTCGTTGCGGGGGAGGATCAGCTCGTTCTTGTCGTCGTCGAGAATGAGGGTTTCGCGGCTCCAGGTTTGATACACCTCGCCGGTGACCAGCTCGCCTTCAAGCTCCTTGAACTTGTTGTACACTGCCTCTTTCTGAATTTCGAGGATGCGGCTCTGGAGGGTCTGGCGCAGATTGAGGATGGCGCGGCGGCCAAAGTTGGCGAAGATGATTTCCTTGGTGTGCTCCTCGCCGATTTCGGCTTCGGGGTCGTTGTCCTCGCGCGCGTCGCTGAGCGATATCTGAAGGTTGGGATTCTCAACCTCTCCGTCGGCCACCACTTCGAGGTTCTGGAATATCTGCACGTCGCCCTTGTCGGGGTTCAGAATCACGTCCAGGTTCTCGTCCGTGCCGAACATCTTCGCCAGCTCTTTGCGGAAAGATTCCTCCAGCACGGAAATCATCGTTGTCTTGTCTATGTTCTTCAGTTCCTTAAACTCGGCGAACTGCTCCACCATGTTCGGTGTTTCCTCTTTCTTTGCCATATTTCGGGTTAAAATTTTAAATCATAAATTACGTACTTGCAGTCTTCGCTGCGCAGGGTTATGTTCTCGTCGGTCAGGACGGGCTTCTTCTTGCCCTCCTCCTTGACCTTTACCTGGTGGGTGAGGGTGAAGGTCACGTCGGTGCGGCTCTCGCCCGGCTCAACGGCCGTCAGCACTCCGCGGAGCTTGCGGCCGTCGCGGGTGAGCACCTCGATGTCGTTGCCCAGGTTCATGTCGAACTGCTCCCGCACCTTCATGGGCGAGGTGATGCCGGCCGAGCCGACCTCCAGTTCATAGTCCTCGACGTCGCGGTCGAACACTTCTTCTATGCGGCGCGTAATGCGCACGCAGGCGTCGATGTCAACCCCCGTGGGGGAGTCGACTTCGACCACAATATTGTTGTCTTTCCCTATCCGGATGTCGACCGGGAACATGTCTGTCCCCTCCATAGCCTCCATCACTGTTTTGCTGAGAAGTTCTTTATCGATCATACTGCTTGACTAAATGAAGAGGAGGAAGCCTCAGCCCCCTCCTCTCTTGAAGATGTAGTGCAAAGATACATATTTTATAAAGAATATGCAAAAGAAAGGCCCGACAAGATGTGTCGCGCCGATAAATATTCACAAAAATTAACGTGATTTATATTTATTTGGCCTAATTGTCATGGATTGAGACCTTTGCCAGCCGCGTGTTGTAGTCGTCCAGGGCGGCATAGAGGCGTCGGTTGCGGGAGTCGAACAGGTGGTGCGTATCGGCGCGGTAGAGCGCGGAGCCCAGGGTGAAGAAATAGCCGAAACGCTGCATATAGTCCGGGTCGGCGTAGAGCACGCGCCAGTCCGAGGCCTGCTGGTCGGCCGGTTGCTCCTCGACCTTGGTGTGGGCCTCAATGAGGTACTTGATGATTGCCTCCGTCTGGCCGATCATGGCCGTGTAGTCGGTCTGCGACAGGGAGTCGCGGCGGTCGATGCGCGTGGCCAGGTCGTTGCAGAGCTCGGGGTTATAGTCGGCGGAGTAGTCGCCGGATTTATCGTTGCAGCCCGTCAGGAGCAGCAGCGGCAGAGCGAGGGCAAAAGCGATGAGGACGTATTTCATGTTCGTTATGTAATAAAAGCTTGCGCGCTCAACTTCGACAAAAAGTTGATTCCGTTTCCATTATAACCAATTCCCCCGCAAAAGTGTTCGCAG